>NZ_KV826405.1:0-209 GCF_001835905.1 Corynebacterium sp. HMSC034E11 | reverse complement strand
CCGCCAAGGTTGACGAGAAGGTAGAAGCACCAGCCGCCGACAAGGCAGAAGCACCAGCACAGGTCGAAGCCGAAGCAGAAGCAGAAGCCCCGGCTCAGGCCGACAAGGCTAACGACAAGGCCGAGGAGAAGGTACAAGACCAGGCTGAGGCTGACGACAACAAGGCAGACGCCGAGGAGCAGGACGCACCGGCCAAGGTGGACAACGCC
>NZ_KV826404.1:0-437 GCF_001835905.1 Corynebacterium sp. HMSC034E11 | reverse complement strand
GAGCTAGACGACCAGCGGAAAACAGCAGGCCAGGATTGCGGGAACCCAAAACTACGAGGCATAACAGTGCGATACCAAGGACGGTGAGTCTCGCTGCCTAATATGAACGTATGAATCGGGATGCTTTAGAGCCCATTTCGGAGTTGCCTCGTGGCGAGTTCGCCTTTCCAGGCCCGCTCCGTGACGCTCTTGTCAACGCCATCCTGGACGGCACGAAAACTGCGACAGCATCCTTGCTGGCTGAATACCCCAACGACTATCAGCCGCATGAGGAAGTGGGTGCCCTCGAGGCCGTCCTTGACTCACATGACAACGTGGTGTGCGTCATCCGCACGACTGAGGTTCAGATTTACCGGTTGGCGGACGTGAGCGACGAGCATGCCATCGCCGAGGGGGAGGGCTACTGCTGAGTGCGCGTAGTTGGTAGGGGTATTCCG
>NZ_KV826403.1:0-71675 GCF_001835905.1 Corynebacterium sp. HMSC034E11 | reverse complement strand
CGGAATACCCCTACCAACTACGCGCACTCAGCACCGGCCGCGAGTTCCCGGGAGAGCAGCGTGGAAAACGTGCCGAGGGTGAGCACGTCCGCGCGTGTGGCCAGCGAGGACAGCGCAGGCTGTGGGGAGATGCGGTAGCGCAGTTCGGTATTGAAGTCGTCTTCGATCACCACGGTTTCGGTGCGAGCCGCCCATTCCAGGAGCTCTACGCGGCGGGCGGCGGGCATGGCGCCGCCGAACGGGTAGAGGTGGGAGGGGGTTACCAGCAGAGCGTCCAGAGTGTCAGGGAGTTCGCTGACCACAATGCCCTCGTGGTCGGTTGAGCATTCCACGACCTCGTGGCCGCCGAGCGGGATCACTCGCCTCAGGCCTGGGTGTCCGGGGTCCTCCACGCCGACGCGCAGTGCGGCACCTAGCGCGTAGAGGATGCACATCAGCCCTTCGCGTGAGCCGCCGGTGACCACGATCTGATCCGGAGAAACGTGCATGCTGCGTGCAAGACGGAGGTGTTCAGCCACCGCGTGGCGTAGCTCTGGTTCCCCGGACTTATCCATGGAGTTATCGGGTTCTGCGGCGGCCTCGCGCCACGCTTTGCGCCAAGTGACGGGGCGGATGGTGCCGGCGTTGCCGGGAGAAGGCTTCAGGGAGATCTGGGCCTTCGGTGTCATGCGGGGCGGCGCGTCGGTGGTGCGTTCAGGCATCCGTGCGGCGACGGTGAGGTCTGGGTGGATCCGCGTGGGCGCTCCCTGGCTGGTCAGCAGGTAGCCCTCACCCTCGAGCTGGTCGTATGCAGTGACCACACTGCCTCGCGATACCCCAAGTTGCTCGGCGAGAACACGGGTGGACGGGATTGCGTCGTTAGGCGAAAGCGCGCCGGTGGCAACAGCGTCGCGGATCCCTGCCGCGATTTGAGCAGGAATGGGCGTGGGATAGTCGCGTGAGACGTCGAGAAGCATCAACTGGTCCAAAGAATCTAAATATAACTGGCTCTTGGAATCTACCAGTTGGAGGTGCAGACTAAGCGGTATGTCTGATGTAGAACAGTTGAACCAGAAGTTCCTCGGCGGCGTGATTATGGACGTCGTCACCCCAGAACAGGCGAAGATCGCCGAAGACGCCGGCGCGGTCGCTGTGATGGCCCTCGAGCGCGTCCCCGCGGATATCCGCGCCCAGGGCGGCGTGGCCCGCATGTCGGATCCGGATCTGATCGAAGGCATCATCAACACCGTCGATATCCCGGTCATGGCCAAGGCCCGCATCGGCCACACGGTGGAGGCGAAGATCCTCGAGCACCTGGGCGTGGACTATATCGACGAGTCCGAGGTGCTCAGCCCGGCGGACTACGTCAACCACATTGACAAGCGTGGCTTTTCCGTGCCGTTCGTCTGTGGCGCGACCAACCTCGGCGAGGCACTGCGCCGCATCAACGAAGGTGCATCCATGATCCGCTCCAAGGGTGAAGCTGGCACGGGTGACGTGTCCGAGGCCACCAAGCACATCCGCAAGATCACCAGCGAGATCGCTGGCCTCCAGGCTATTTGGGAGAACAACCGCGACGAGCTCTACGTGGCCGCCAAGGAGCTGCAGGCTCCGTACGACCTTGTAGCGTGGGTTGCCGAGAACGGCAAGCTGCCAGTGCCATTGCTTGTCGCTGGTGGCGTGTCCACCCCGGCTGATGCGGCCTTCATGATGGAACTCGGCGCGGACGGTGTGTTTGTCGGCTCCGGCATCTTCAAGTCCGGCAACCCTGAGGCCCGCGCAAAGGCTGTGGTGAAGGCGACGCAGAACTGGAACGACATCGCGGTAGTCACCGAGGTGTCCCGTGGCCTGGGCGAGGCGATGGTGGGCATCAACGTCTCCGACCTCCCGGCACCGCACCGCCTGGCTGAGCGCGGCTGGTGACGCATTTATTCGTGCATCGACTAACCGGTTGAGAATGGCCATAGTTGTACGACCCTAAGTTCTCTGCGACTCGAACCTGTCAAACACATCGCCCCCAGGTCATGCGTGATACTTGGGGGCGAAGACTATTTCCTCATAACCACTCGAATTGGGCGGTCGAATCTATGTGTCTCTTCGAATTGCGAAAGCACTAGCACCGGCAGTGCGGAACTGCACCAGAAAACTCGCAATCAGTACTAGCCCTGTAGTGCATAGGTGCTCCGGAGAGAACCACGGTCCAGCATCTAGAAGTACCGCAAAAGGCCATGGGGTGAAGTTGGTAAAGAAAACCAAAGGCGTATTACAAAGCGCCCACAGGATAATGGTGGCGAGTGTCCCCAGTGATTTTCCCCACTGCGTGATCAGTATTGCACCTGCCGCAAATATCAACACACTGTTGTTGATAATCAGTTCGCTCTCTGGACTGACGGCGGGATCGGTCCCCGGCTCAAGATGATAAGCAACATTGCTCTGGATCGAGGCGAAATAGGCGACAATCACGACGACCATCGCACCAAAGGTTTGTCTAAATACTGATAACCACTGAGCCCGTCGTCTCCGCAGATCAATGTGAGGCATCGAAGGTGTTACAAGCACAACCGTGGTCAAAGCGAAAAGAAGCGAAACTAGCTCAACAGCTGTAATGCCAAAGGTCTCAGTGGGACTACCTCCGACCTCAAACGTTATCCCACGAACTAAACGAATCATTACTCCGCAAAATGCCCCCAAAAGGCAAATGATGTGCCACGGGGTGGACAAGAGAATACTACGGATCGGCATCGGGCTACCTCTGAGTAACTAAACGATGGTCAATGGTTGACCTAGGACTCCTCCGTCAACATTTCCCATGTAGCTTGACAAGACACAATTGCTCTCCAGTTCTTCGCTATGTTTTTGTCAACCACGCTGTGGTCAAGGGAAGATAGCACGTCCTCCGGTGCTGGATCCGTCTCACCGCTCTCGGAAATGCTTTTGTAGAAAGCACCATTTTTCTCAACGCTCTTGGAATAAACACCAGTGCGCTTAGTGATATAGACCCCAACTCGGTCGATCACAAAGGCTCCTTCGGACGTCGGATCTGTACATGACCCGATTCCTAGCTCATCGAGAAGAAGCCCACTGATGTCTAGGCGCCGATCCTCGCCGGCGGTCGTAAAGTTTTGGTAACCGTGGTCCCCGGACTTGATCCGGTAAGCCGAATTGCTGGCGAGTTTCCTCGGTCTTACGCCGTCCGGTAAATATTCTTCGAGGGCGGAGATATCACGAGTCATTTGCTCAAGCCCGGGCTCATCGGCCGAATCCACACATATCTCTGACCCGCCCGACGAGAATGCGCAAGAGTCTCGATCGACGATCGCGACGGGACCTGCAGCTGCCTGCAACAGACCTGCAACACCGACAATCGCCGTAATAGCAATTACTCCGCTAAGACTAATGTTTTTCGAAGCACCAGCAGCCAACAAAAGAAGTCCACCAGCTACCAGTGCGAGGCAAACGCTTACACCCAAGGCAACTACCAGGTTTCGAGGCTCAGTGAGATCAGTCGGATCAACCGCCTGCAAAACAATTGGAGCGACTGCCCAAGTTTTGGCACTGTTAGCACCGAACGCGACAACAAAGTAGGTGACAATAACTGCAATCAATGGCGAGACAGCGGGATGAAACTTGCGAAAGGCAAGCGCAACGAAAGCGGACAGCGCAGCAACCGTGGAGAGAAAAACGGTGCTGACAGCGACTACCAGCAGAATCCAGACGGATCCATCTGCACTTTTAGCGATAGCATCGGTAAAAGCAGGAATAGCCCCAAGTGATATTGACGCGGCTGTAATTAATGCTGGGGCGAGGGTCAAGAATAGAACCTGCAGTTTTAGCGGGTATCGGCCAAGTGAGTTGGCAGTTCCCACGCGAGGAGAAGCTAACGCTGCCACGTTGTAGGAGACGATGACTGCTAGTCCAAAGCAGGATAAAGCAGTTGCATCTCGAAATGCCTCAGCGATATCCGCAGTTCGCGGATACGCAAATTGCATTTGTTTAGAGGTCACCCAAAAGGAAACCCCAACACCGAATACCACCTGAAGGACACCGAGCACCATGAGCACTGGTGAGCCAAATTTTCTAGTGATCATAAGCTGAAGTCCTGAATTAATGTTTCGATGCCACGTAAGCGAGGGCGCGTTCTAGGGGATCGGTTGACACCGAGGAAAAATTGTCTGCCGAAACAGCTTTTAACCGATTCCATTCTCCCTCGTACGCGATGCGACCGTTGTGGAGCGCAACCACGTTGTCAGCCACATGCTCGAGATCATCCTGCAGATGCGTGGAGAGAATGATTGTTGCGCTATCTTTGAGACGATTTAGGAGATGTCGCACCTCAATCCTCGCCTGCGGATCAAGACCTGCGGTAGGCTCATCCAAAAATAGAATATCGGGCGAATGGATCAGGGAAGCTGCAATTCCAACGCGCCGAGTTTGTCCTCCAGACAGGTTGCTGACTCGGGAATTCTCAATCTCTGGGAGCTCGATCATCTCCAATACTTCCGGGATTCGTCGCAAATAGGCGCGTCTATCAAGCCCTGCAACCCAGCCTGCGTATGCAAGGGCGTCACGGCATGTCATAGTCGAGGCGAAACGTACATCTTGGGGTACATAGCCAATACGACGCCGATAGTTAACTAACGCTCTTCCTGCGATCTCCGTTCCATCGACCGAAAATCCACCTCGTGTCGGCTTTTCTATGGTGCACAGGAGACGTATCAACGTAGACTTTCCACTGCCGTTGCCGCCTATCAGGACCGAGAGACCCGGCGGGAACGTCACAGATACGTCTTTGATTGCTTCCGTAGTGCCAGTCCGCGACCTGAAAGTCTTGCTCAAGGAATTCGTGCAGATCAAGAAGTTTCCTTCCTATTTATTGGCAGGCCCCGGAGTTATCTCCACGCAACGAGTTTCCTGTGCTGCTGGCCACCCGGCCGTAGTAGCTTCCAGGTCCCTTGCATGCCCCAAAAGCTCGAACTATTTGATTGTTTACGCCCCTGACAGAACCAATGAGTGGGTCCGGTGCCCGAGGAATATCCTTGCGCAGCTCTAAGAAAAATTCAGCATTGTTCGCGCAGTTTTCCCGACCGCCTTGGATGCCCAGCCAATTTGTGGACTTGTCCCAACCGACATCCCAGACAACCAAACGGCAGGTTCCCGGCGCTCCACTTTCGCGGAAATCGTACGGAACAATCTCTGAAACATCGTCAGTCATCGATGTGGTGGGCGAATCGGACCACTGAGAAGGTTCCAAGGAGACGCCACTGCTTGGCGATGCGTCTGATATGGGCGAGAGGAATGACATACCAATTGCGGTTGCTGTCAGTATGGCGAAGATGTGGCGCCTTGAAGCTTGCATGTTCGTTACTCCTAAAAAGTTCGGAGGTGAAGCACCTCCATCAGAAAATTACTGGTGTAAAAAATATAGCATGGGTTACTATTCTGCGACAATAGTGAGAATACTCACAATTTGCCCCCGGCCTGTAGTCTGTTGAAGTGATGAGTAATAACCAATTGCGCTACATGGGTACCGAGACCGAATACGGCATCACTTGCCCCGATAATCCGCTGATCAGCCCGCTCGTCACCTCCACCCACGCGGTGGTGGCGTATGCAGCGTTGCGTACAAAAGCGCGTACTCGCTGGGACTACGCCGAAGAAGCGCCACTGAAGGACGCCCGTGGGTTCGATCTGCAGCGCTACCGCAGTGTGCCGGTGGTGGATGCGAATGCGATCGGGGTGGCAAACGTTGTCGTCGCTAATGGCGCGCGTTATTACGTTGACCACGGCCACCCGGAGTACTCCAGCCCGGAGTGCTCGAACGCCATGGACGCCATGATCTACGACGCAGCCGGCGATCACATTCTTAATGACGCCGCAGCTGACATCCGCCACCTGTGGGAAGAGCAGGTCTCCGTCCTGGCTAATCACGATCCGTGTCCGCCGCTGAAGTTCTACAAGAACAATGTCGACGGCAAGGGTCGCTCCTACGGCAGTCACGAAAACTACCTGTACTCGCGCCACACCAATTTTGAGCGGCTCACGCAGGCGTTGATTCCATTCTTCGTCACTCGCCAGGTGATCATTGGCGCCGGGCGTGTCGGTATCGGCCAGGCATCGGAGAAGCCTGGTTTCCAGATCTCGCAACGCGCCGACTACTTCGAGCAGGAAATCTCGCTCGAGACGACACTCAACCGCGGCATTGTGAACACGCGCGACGAGCCGCACGCACCCGAGGAGGACTTCCGTCGTCTCCACGTCATCGTGGGCGATGCGAACATGAGCCAGTACTCCAACTTCCTCAAGCTCGGCATGACGAAGTTGGTCCTCGACGCCATTGAGCAGGACGTGGACTTTTCGGATCTGCGACTGAAGGACCCCGTCGCGGAGATCCATGCGGTTAGCCACGATCCGGCACTGACGCACGAGCTTTCGCTTGTCGACGACACCACGCGCACCGCAATCTCCATCCTGCGGACCATCCGTGAGCGGTGTGTGGGACTAGAGAGACTTGGGGTCGTCGATAAGCAAGTGCTCGAACTGTGGGGCGAGATTCTCGACGATCTGGAACGCGATCCGCTCTCAACGGCGGACCGGCTGGACTGGACCGCAAAGTGGTCGCTGATCCAGCGCTTCGAGCAGCGCGGCGCGACGATGGCGAAGCTGCAGGCGATTGACCTGCAGTACTCGGACATTGACCCGTCGCAGTCGCTGTATCACGCGCTTGTCCGCAAGGGGGCAATGCGCACGATGGTTGATGCGGAAACGATCAAACGGGCCGCCGCAGAACCGCCACGCGACACGCGAGCGTACTTCCGCGGCACCGCCGGCCAAAAGTTCGGCGAAAACCTGGTCGCCTCTAGCTGGCAGTCGATGCTGTTTTCTGTCGACGAACAGCTCTACCGGGTGCCCTTGGACCTGCTTGGGGAGCACACCGCGGCCGACACCGAAGAACTGATCACCCAATCCAACACGGTGTCCGACTTGCTGGCCGGACTGGGCTTGAAAACGAATAGGTAAAGGTAGGCTGATACCCATGGCTACGCAACAGATGCACGCCGCAGGTGGCGGCGGTGAAGATAACGGTGACAACTTCGACGCATCGCAAGGCGCCGGGCAAGCCCAGATCAACACAGCCGGTACGGATGATCTGCTGGACGAGATCGACGCGCTGCTGGACACCAACGCGGAGGAGTTTGTGAAGTCCTTCGTGCAAAAGGGCGGTCAGTAAACGCAATGGTGGCTGGGTACCCACGGCGCATCATGGGCGTCGAAACAGAATTCGGCGTGGCTGCCTATGACGGTGCCCGCCAAGTGCTCACCCCGGAAGAGATCGCCAGGTACCTCTTCCGCCCGGTAGTAGCGCAGCACCGCAGTTCCAACGTGTATGTGGACAACGCTGCGCGTCTTTACCTCGATGTCGGCTCGCACCCGGAGTACGCGACAGCGGAGTGCGACTCGCTGTCCCAGCTCCTCGCGCACGATAAGGCGGGCGAGTGGATCTATGCGGATCTTGCAGAAACGGCCGACAAGGCCCTTGCGGCAGACGGCCTCGGCGGGTCGACCTACCTGTTTAAGAACAACGTGGACTCGCGCGGCAACTCCTATGGCGCACACGAGAACTACCTGGTCAGCCGCGAACTCGCGCTGAAGTCCTTTGGCCAGCAACTCCTGCCGTTTTTGATTACGCGCCAGCTCATCTGTGGCGCTGGAAAGATCGCAGGCGACACCTTCGTCATCTCTCAACGCGCAGATCAGGTGTGGGAGGGTGTCTCGTCCGCAACGACGCGCACCCGCCCGATCATCAACACCCGCGACGAACCCCACGGGGACTCGCATCGCTTCCGTCGCATGCACGTCATCGTGGGCGATTCCAACATGTCCGAGCCGACCTTCGCGCTGAAGGTTGGCTCGATGCTGCTGGTCATCGAGATGCTCGAGGCAGGCTTTGACCTGCCCGACATGGAGCTCACAGACCCGATTGCGCATATCCGAGACATCGCAGCCGACCCGACCGGATCGACGCCACTCGACCTAGCAGCGGGTGGCACCGTGACCGCCTTGGAGGTACAGCGCACAACGCTTGAGGCTGCAAAGCGCTGGTTGGCGCAACGCCCAGACGAGGGTACGCCGAACGAGGAGATGGCCCGCGTCGTGGACCTGTGGGAGCGCACCCTCAATGCGATTGCGACACAGGATTTCTCCCAGGTAGATACAGAGATCGACTGGGTGATTAAGCGCAAACTGCTTGAGCAGTTCCGCGCCAAGCTCGGTTGTGGCTGGGACCACCCAAAGCTCGCCCAGATCGACTTGACGTATCACGACATCAACCGCAAGCGCGGACTGTTCTATCTGCTGGAGCGCAAAGGTCTTGCCAAGCGCTGGATTACCGACGACCAGATCGCACAGGCTGTGGTGAACCCGCCTGAGACCACACGTGCCGCCATCCGCGGGAGGTTCCTCGCGGCAGTACGTGAGGCAGAGACGCCACACAACGTCGATTGGGTGCACCTGAAGGTCAACCGTCCGGAGCCGCGCACGATTGAGTTGCTCGACCCATTCGCCAACACCAGCGCCGAGGCAGATGACCTCATCGACTACGTCAACGCTCACGCGGGGGAAGGGGAGTAACGCATGGCCGACGATTCTGACATGATCATCCGCCAGGTCGGCCTCACCTTTGCACTGCTCAACTCACCTGAAAAGCGGGACGTCGCGTGGGTACAGCGCCACGTCGACGGTTACGGAGGTCGCAGCCGTGACGCTGCAGGTCATCTCATCCGCCGTGACGTCGCAGAACTGCGCCGACTCTGGGTTCCCGCCCACTTTGTGGACGGGGAAGTTTGGGTAGATAAAGACCTCTACGAGCTTCCCCCGGTGGATCTCACCGCCGAGGAAGCATCCGTCGTCGGGCTAGCAGTTGATCTTTCCCAGCCGGGCTCGCTCGGCAGTTTCGCGCGCTCGGGATGGACAAAGCTCGCCGCATCCGGTGCGACGCGGAACCTGGACGCTCCGACGTTGGTGTCGGTGTCCAACGACATCTTCCAACTCCGCCCAGAGACGTTGCGCGCCATCGTTGCGTGTGTGCGCAACAAGCAGCGCATGTCCTTCGACTTCGTCCGCGCACCAGGCAAGGATCCTGAGCGTCGCGTAGTGGACCCGTGGGGTGTGGTGTCGCTGAACAACCGTGCCTACTTCGTCGGCTACGACATCGACCGCGGTGCCGAGCGCGTCTTCCGCGTGAAGAAGATCTCCCAGGTCAAACGTGTCAACACATCGGAGCAGTTCCACGAGCAAGAACGCGAGCTCCAAAGCATTGTGGAGGCATCGTTGCGAGGCGACCTGGTTGATGCCACCGTCACCGTTGCCAATGGAGCCGGTGAAGAACTCGCAATGCGGGGCAAGCGTATCGACGACACCATCACGCTCACCTCAGTCGATCGCGATTGGGTCGTTCGCGCGATTGCCAGCATCGCGGGCAGCGTTATTGCGGTGGAGCCAGCTGGGGTACGGGAGGACGTCGTCAAGCTTCTGCGCTCTGCGAAGGGAAAGGAGCCTCATGAGCACTGATCTGCAGCGACAAGAGCGCGTGGTGCGTTTGCTCAACCTGGTTGCTTACGCATCCAACCACGCGGACCTGACGGTGATGGAGATCGCGCGCGACCTCGGCGCAGATCCGCAGCAGGTGCGCGATGATCTGGACTTGCTGTACATGTCGGGCGTTGGCACTGGTCCGGGGGAGATGATCGAGCTGGAGCATTCCTGGAAGGGCGTGCGGATCATCGACGATCAAGGCTTGACCAAGCCGCTTCGCCTCACCCCAGTCGAAGCAAGTGCGCTGCTGGTGCTGCTCGACTCGTTAGAGACAATGCCTGGGCTTGTCGACGCACGCGCGGTCCGCTCCGCAGCCGACAAGATCCGTACCGCGACAACCTCGAGCGGCATCGGCGATGCGGAGCACCCCACGACGTCGAGTATTGCGTCTACGGTCGCCGAGGCACTCTCTGCCAAGCAGCAACTTGAGGTGACGTATTACTCGGCAACCTCAGACTCAACGAGTAAGCGAATAATCGAGCCGGCGAGCCTCTTCCATGAAGACGGCAACACGTACCTCCGCGCCGCAGATGCCGGCGAGATGAAGACGTTCAGGCTTGACCGAATCCGGGAAGCAGTGCTTCTCGACGAGCCGTCCACCGCCACGGACACCGACTTCGACAGCGCCGATCCCTTCGGGATGGCCCAGCAGGCGAAGGCTCGGCTGTTGATTCATCCGGACGCGACGTGGCTGGCGGACTACTGGGACATCGATATCGAAAGTGACGTAATTGACTCCGAAACGGGGTGGATTCCGGCCACCATGCACTACGGCAGCGGCGACTGGCTGATCCGGTTCTGCCTAGGTCAAGGCGACCGCGTACGCATCCAAGAGCCTGCGGATCTGGCCCGCGAACTCGAGGCGCGCGTGAATTCTGCGCTCGAGGCGTTAGACTAAGAGCCCTTACACGTCTGTTGTTGAAAGGAACGCAATGACTTTGCCGAGTGGAGCAGAACTACTCCTTATTCTTTTCGTAATCTTGCTTTTGTTTGGTGCAAACAAGCTGCCGGATCTCGCACGCTCCATGGGTCGCTCCGCCCGTATCTTTAAGTCTGAAGTCAAGGAGATGCAAAACGACGAGGCTGGCGAACAGCCGAAGCAACAGCACGAGATTGAATCCGCGGCTGCCCAAGAGACCCGCAGCGCCGCGCAGGACGCCGATTTCTGGGAGCGCCCGGAGAACCAGCCGCGCTCCTAGGTGGCAATGAAGGCAAAAGTGACAAATCGGAGGAAGAATCCTACCGGCGAGATGTCGCTGGTCGAGCACCTCCAGGAACTTCGTCGTCGGGTACTTGTCTCTCTAGCTGCGATTCTCGTCGGGACTATCGTGGGCTTTATTTGGTACCAATATGCGCCTTGGCGCTTGATGCCGTTGGGTGAAATCATTCGTGGCCCATATTGCAGTTTGCCAGATGAACTTCGAGCGGATTTTACCGGAGACGGCGAGTGCCGGCTTTTGGCAACAAGACCACTAGAGATGTTCATGCTGCGACTGAAGATTGGCGCTCTCGCCGGTCTGGTACTGGCATCTCCGGTGTGGTTATCCCAAATTTGGAAGTTTATTACGCCAGGACTGCTAAAGAACGAACGCCGCTATACGTTTGTCTTCGTAACTATTGCAGTGATTCTTTTTGTAAGCGGCGCAACTCTGGCCTATTTCATCCTTGACCAGGGATTTCTGATCTTGATGTCAATTGGATCTGAGTTTCAGATCGCTGCACTGTCTGGTGGAGACTACTACAACTTCCTGCTGTCTCTCATCGTGATCTTCGGCGTGAGCTTCGAGGTGCCGCTGATCATCATCATGCTCAACCTCGTCGGAGTGTTGCGCTACGAACATGTGAAGGACAAGCGTCGCTTCATCATCGTGTTGATCTTCATCTTCGCGGCCGTCATGACTCCAACACAGGATCCATTTTCCATGACGATCCTGGGTCTTTCTATAACGTTTTTGGTCGAGCTCGCGTTCCAGTTCTGCCGTTTCAACGACCGCAAGCGCAAGCGTGAGCGTCCAGACTGGATGGATCTTGACGACGAGCAGGGTTCCGGCCCGATCGACGCTCCGACTCCGGTTGGGTCTGCGAGCCCGATTGGCTCGTCGACAAGCATTAAGGCTGCACCGATCGAGCGCCCACAACCGGTACACCGTGCCCCGGCGGCAAAGTCGAGCACCTCGCAGAAGCGAGGCTTCGAAAACGACATTGACTTTGGGGACGTACTGTAGGGGGCATGCTTTCCTCCGAGAACTCCACGCCGTTTCTGCAGGAATTCGCCGCAGCGAAGCCTTTCGATCTCGACGACTTCCAGATTGAGGCCTGCAAAGCCGTCGAGGAAGATCGTGGCGTGCTGGTTTGCGCGCCAACCGGCTCGGGCAAAACCATTGTTGGCGAGTTCGCCGTGTCCCTCGCCCTGCACCGTGGGACGAAGTGTTTCTACACCACGCCGATCAAGGCGCTGAGCAACCAGAAGTACAACGACCTCGTTGCCGAGCATGGCGAAGAGGCTGTCGGTCTGCTCACCGGGGACACCAGCATCAACGGCTCGGCTGAGATCGTCGTCATGACCACTGAGGTGCTGCGTAACATGCTCTACGCCGAATCGCCGCAGTTGGATCGACTGACCCATGTGGTGATGGATGAGATCCACTTTTTGGCCGATCGAGACCGAGGTGCCGTGTGGGAGGAGATCATCCTCAACCTGAGCGACTCGGTGAGCCTCATTGGTCTTTCGGCGACGGTGTCGAACTCCGAGGAGTTCGGCGAGTGGCTGTCTACCGTCCGCGGTGACACCGAGGTGATCGTCTCTGAGCACCGCCCGATTCCGCTTAGCCAGTACATGATGGTGGGGCGCAAGATGTTCCCGCTGTTTGAACCCGGCACCGACGGGAGAGTCAACCGCTCCCTCGAGCACGCCATTGAGCGCATCGAGTCCGGCCATTCCAATGAGGGTCGCCGCGACTTCGAAGAAGGCCGTGGCTTCCGTTCGCGCTCCCGCAGCGGCCGTACCCGCGGCCAGGACAAAGTGCGTCCAGTAGGGCGCCCGGAGGTCGTCTCCGTCCTGCAGGGCCAGGACATGCTGCCCGCTATCGTGTTCATCTTCTCCCGCGCCGGCTGCGACGGCGCACTGTTCCAGTGCCTGCGTTCCCGCAAGGAACTGACGACTCCGGAGGAGCGCTCCGAAATCGAGCAGATTATCGACGACGGCGTGGAAGGCATTCCCGGCGAAGACCTTGAAGTGCTCAACTTCAAACAGTTGCGCACCGCTTGGATGCGTGGCTTTGCCTCCCACCACGCAGGTCTGCTGCCAGCGTTTAAGCACATCGTCGAACAGCTCTTTGTACGCGGTTTGGTCAAGGTGGTCTTCGCCACCGAAACGCTTGCGTTGGGGATCAACATGCCGGCGCGCACGGTCGTGCTGGAGAAGATGGTCAAGTTCAACGGCGAGGCCCATGTCGATCTGACTCCTGGCCAGTACACGCAGCTGACCGGGCGTGCGGGGCGCCGCGGCATCGACCACATCGGCAACGCCGTCGTGCAGTGGGCACCGGCGCTGGACCCCCATGCGGTTGCCGGGTTGGCCTCGACCCGCACATACCCGCTGATTTCGCAATTTCAGCCTGGCTACAACATGGCCATCAACATGCTGGCCATGAATGGGTTCGATGATTCGATCCGACTGATCGAGCAGTCTTTTGCCCAGTTCCAGACCGACCGCTCCGTGGTGGGCGAGGTCCGTGACATTGAGCGCCTGCAGGCTAAGGTGCGGACGTTGCGCGAGAAGTTGGAGCGCGACATCTCCGCGTTCGCGCCGCCGTCCGAAGATCCCGCAGCGGAGCTTGTGGAGTACTCGCGGCTGCGTCGAGACCTCAACGATGCGGAGAAGAAAGCGCGCCGCGAAGCGATTGAGAACCGCCACACGGAGACCGTCAAGATTCTCGCTCGCCTTCAAGTCGGCGAGGTGATCGCGCTGCCAGGCAAGCGGAAGCCGGAACTGGCCGCTGTGGTGCAACCCGCGGCGAAGCAGCACGACCCGCGTCCCTGGGTGACCACAGAGCGCGGCTGGTCGGCGCGTATCGACGCCGCCTCGTTCCGCAACCCACCCATGGTCGTCGGCCGCATCAAGGTGCCACGTCACATGCAGCAACAGCCACGAAAACACGCGCGCAAGGTGGCAGACATGCTGCACCGTGGCCACTTCAACGCGCCGAAGCGACTGCGTGAGAAGGCAAGGACCCGTCCGAACAAGCAGGTGCTGGCGATTCAAGAGGCGCTTCGCAACCACCCGGTTCATCACTGGCCAACCCACGACCGCGAGCTTCTTGCCCGGACTGCTGAAGACATCGTGCGCGACGAACGCAAACTTGCCTCACTTGAACGCCGGGTCGACTCGTCGACTGATTCCCTCGGCCGAACCTTTGAGCGCATCATCGGGCTGCTCACGGAGATGGACTACGTCGAACTTGTCGACGGCGAACCGAACGTCACCGACGAGGGCGAGCGTCTATCGCGTATTCACAACGTCTCAGACCTTCTGGTCGCACAGTGTCTCAAGCGCGGCATCTGGGACGAGCTAGATCCAGCGGAACTCGCCGGTGTCGCATCCATGGTGGTGTTCGAAAACCGTCGTGCGACCCAGGGTTCACCGGAGGCGGCAACCGACGCGATGGCTGATGCGATGAACGACACCATGCGCATCTACGGCGAACTGGTGTCTGATGAGCAGCGCCATAATCTTCCCGCAACACGCCTTCCGGATGCCGGGTTTAGCCTGTCCATGCATCAGTGGACCGCGGGTGCTCCCTTGGGCTACGCACTCGCAGCTGCGGCAGAATCCGGCGCGGAACTGACACCTGGCGACTTCGTGCGCTGGTGCCGCCAAGTCATCGACCTGCTCGAGCAGATTAAGAAGACCGGCTACTCGGACCAGATTCGTGATAACGCCAACCGTGCGGTCGACGCGATCCGCCGCGGTGTGGTGGCTATCGGTAACTAGCGGGCAATAGCGACACGGTGGCGATTCGCAGGTTTCGGTTCATCGGATCCATGATGAGCGACTGCACTGCGAACAGCTTGCCGTGTGCAAAGACCGGCCCGCCAGAGTCTCCTTTGATCGCCGGGGGAGAGGCGTAGACTAAGCCCGCGGGGCGGATACGCGTGGCAAAGGACCGTGACGCGGAAAACGGCAGCTTGCCCAGGTAGAGGCCTGGCTTTCCCTGAGGAGTTTTCGCACGTCCGCCGAAGCCAACCGTCAGCGTCGATGCGCCAATCTTCGGAGGAGCCCCAATCGCAAGCAGCGGAGCCGATGAGCGTTCGGTGAGCCGTGCCAATGCAATATCGGTACCGGGAATCGGTGCGGCGGATTTGAGACGGTACGTGGTGTCGTCGATACGCACACGCACCTTCGATTCATCCACACCGCGAAAGAAATGCGCACACGTGAGCACCGTATCGGGCGTGATCAGCGCGCCTGAACAGTAACTACGTCCAGGCATACTGATGCGGGCGATTGATCGTGCGAGGGATTCAGACACAGCAGCGATGGTATCGATCTACCATGGCCAGCATGACGTTTGATGCAAGTGTGTACGCGAAGCGCCGACAAATGGCTGCCGACTTGGTAAAGCAACGTGGCTTGAGCGGATTGGTGATCGGGACTGGTGCAGAGTTTGCCTACCTCACCGGCTCCTGGGCGTCATCTCATGAACGCCTCACCGCCCTCGTCATCTCGACCGATGGCGCGCGTGTCGTCGCACCGATGACAGACCTGCTTTCGTTGGGGCTCGACGGCGCGGACGACGTCGAGGTGATTGGCTGGCGCGATGGTGAGAACCCGTACCGTCTCGTTGCTGACTCGCTTCCGGATGGCCCGGTCGGTCTCGGCTCCTCTTTGACCGCCGACCACGTGTTCGCACTGCAGGCCCTGCTGCCACGTACAGATCTGGCTGAGACTGAGGTCGCGGAATTGTTCATGGTGAAAGACGCTGCAGAGCTTGAACAACTCGAGGCCGCAGGCAGGGCAATCGACCGTGTGCACGAACGTGCTGCGGAGCTGCTTCAGCCGGGCCGTACGGAGCGCGAGATCGCCGCAGAACTGAACGCGCTGATCCTCGAAGAGCACGAAACGGTCGCGTTCGTCATCGTCGGTTCGGGACCAAACGGCTCGAACCCGCACCACGACTTCTCAGACCGTGTGCTCGAGGAGGGCGACCCGGTGGTCGTGGACCTCGGCGGTGCGCTGCCATCTGGCTACCAATCGGACTGCACCCGTACTCACGTCGTGGGTGGCAGGAACAAGGCGAAGCCAGACTTCCTGGAGGCGTACGACGCGCTGGAGCGTGCGTTCCAGGCGGCCTGCGACGCAGCCCGACCCGGCATTACCGCAGGGGAGCTCGACGCCGTCGCACGAGGCGTACTGGAGGAGGCCGGCTACGGCGAGTGGTTTACCCACCGTCTTGGACACGGTATCGGATTGTCGGGCCATGAGCAGCCGTTCATCATCGCAGGTAGCGACGTCATCTTGCGCGAGGGAATGGCCTTTTCCATCGAGCCAGGCATCTATAAGCCAGGTGAGTGGGGCATGCGCATCGAAGACATCGTGACGCTGACTGCTTCCGGCATGAAGACCTTCAACACCACTCGCCGCGACCTGGATGCAGCGCGTGGATAACCCCGGAACAGTGCTCCTACTCGGTGCTCGCAGCGACATCGGCGGCGAGATCGCTGTGCGCATCTGCAGTGGTCGTGAAGTCGTACTCGCAGCGCGTGGCAGCGACGGCCTCGATGACGTGAAACGTCGCTTGCTTGCAGCGGGCGCGACTGCTGTCCGAGCCGTTAATTTTGACGCTACCGACCTCGACTCACATCGCCGCATCGTCCGCGAGGTGGGGGAGGTCACGTCCGCCATCGTCGCCTTCGGCATTTTGGGCGATCAGGAACTGGCAGAGCGCGATGAACGCGAGGCCGCTCGCATTGCCACGGTGGACTACGTGGCACAGGTCAACATGCTCACCGTCCTTGCCGACGAAATGGCACGCGGCGAGATCTTCGCCTTTTCTTCTATCGCTGGTTGGCGGGCACGTCGCGCCAACTACGTCTACGGATCGACGAAGGCAGGCCTTGACGCGTTTTGCCAAGGGCTCTCCGACAGACTCCACGGTACGGGTCTGAACCTGATCCTGGCTCGCCCGGGCTTTGTCATCGGTGCGATGACTGAGGGGATGAAGCCTGCCGTCATGTCGGTGACCCCGGATGTCGTCGCAGATGCTGTCGTTGAGGCCGCAGTCAAGGGACGGAGCACGACAGTGTGGATTCCGCGTCGCCTCGCCGTTTTGGCCACGATTATGCGCTTGGTTCCCCGTCCAATCTGGCGTCACATGCCGAGGTAGCCATGGCGTCGTTGCTCCTTCCTCGTGTGCGCTCACTCGTCGGGCTCGGCCTTGACTTAGTTCGTCCTGCTCAACGAACCGGGCCCGATTTCGGCCGAGCTACCTGGCTTATGGGCGTGACGCCAGGTTCCCTTCTCGAGGCCGTACCGATCCGACCGGTAGGGGCAAGCGGGCTGCTGAACCCCTCTGACTCCTGGCGTATCGAATATGCCACGAGTGATACCCAGGGCCGGATCTTATCCGCGACAGGCGCAGTGTTTCGCTCTCGTACGCCGTGGACGGGGAAAGGTGAACGGCCCACGATCGCGTTTGCGCCATCGACGCAGGGCGTTGCACGGCGTTGCGACCCCTCATATTCCTGCACCGTGGGCATCGGACCACGTATCAAGCCCATAGACTTGATCGCCGCGTATGAACAACCCGTAATCAACTTGTTCCTTGCAGCCGGCGCCGACGTAGTCATCACCGATTACCCACGCGACCCCGGGGACGATGTGGAGCTCTATTGCGACCATGTTGCAGCAGCACGCTCGCTCGCCGACGCGGTTCGCGCAAGCACCCACCTGGGTGTCGGTACGTCCAAACTCGGCCTGTGGGGTTTCTCCCAGGGCGGGGGAGCCGCCGCGTCGTGGCTCGAGGAACCTGAGTACGCACCCGATCTCCAACTGCTGGCAGCTGTGGTCGCAGCTCCGCCAGTGGACATGGTCAGCATGCTCCATCACGTCGATGGCGCGCTTGCCTCCGTAGTGATCCTCTACGCGGTCGCGGGTCTCATGGCCAGCGACGATGCGATCGCGGCAGAAATCGCTCCGCACTTAAGCCCAAGGGGTGTTGCGGCCATTGCGAACGGGGCGCGCACGTGTGCTTTAGGGGCGGTGCTGCATCGCCCGTGGTCGCATACTCGCTCTTGGACGAGGACAGGAGTGAGCATGGCATCTCTTCTTGACGACCTCCCGTTGACCAGCAGCCACCTCGACGCAACACGCCTAGGCACCAAACGCCCGCTAGGCATTCCGATTCGTCTGTGGAGTTCGCCATACGACGACCTTGTCCCGCACTCAGATGTCGCAGCCTTGGCAGAGAGTTGGGGAGTGGAGTTCCTCTCACGTACGGCCAGGCGTATCCGTGGCAGGACTGGCACGAACCACTTCGGCCCGTATTTTCTCTACGCTGCAACTGACGTGGGTTGGTTGCTCGATCGGCTCAACGGGTAGTCTCTGCCCCATGCCTGTGCTCCTGTTGTCCTACTTCGTTGTTGAAGCGATCGCGTTCTTTCTCGTCGCCAAGTGGATTGGTGTCGGCTGGGCGCTGTTGGCAATTTTTGCACTGATGATCTTCGGTGGCTTTGCCGCCAGCATGTCGCTTCGCAGTGAACTTACGCAGATGGCTCGCGGGCGAACCAGCCTTGGCAAGTTGGCTGGCGACTCCGCACTGTTGATGGCGGGTTGGGCGCTAAGCCTCGTCCCTGGCTTCGTGAGCTCGGTCATCGGCCTGCTATTAGTGTTCGGTCCGACACGAGCAATCGCGCGTCGTTCGATGACCAAACGCGCCCGTCGCAGCATGGAAGACCTCGGCGCGCGCCTCTACGAGGCCACCCCGATGTCGCAGTTCACTACCTCCTACGGTTCGTTTACCAATCCCAATCAGCCCTATCCGCAGAAAGGAGCGGATGCTGACGACGTCGTTATTGATGCCGACGAGTTGGAGGAATGGTTCCGCAACAGCGGCAATGAGCCGGGGGAGAAGTAGGTGACGGCCCTTACCCGCTTCCTCCGGTTCGTACTCGCGGCCTGCTCTGGCTGGCTGGTGTTCTTCTCGTACGAACCGCACGGACACTGGTTCTCCGCCATCGTCGGCATATCCGTGTTTTATCTTGCGCTCATGCCATGGCAACGCTGGCCGGGTACTGATCGTCCTTCCGCAGCCTTCGGCGGCCTACTGGGCTTTACGCAGGCTGCGTTTTGCTACCTCTACCTGCTGCCGTGGATCGGGGAGTTTGTCGGCGCAATGCCGTATGTCGCTTTGTCGATCTTCCTCGCGCTCTACGGCATCGCTACAGGTGTGTTTGGTGTGATCGTCGCGCGTTGGCGCTTTGGCTTCCTCGCGTTTGCGCTGATCTACCTTGCGGTTGAGTTTTGCCGCTCGTCGTTTCCTTTCGGCGGGTTTAGCTGGGTACGCCTGGCGTGGGGGCAAATCAATGGTCCACTAGCCGCTCTCGCACCTTGGGGTGGTCCGGCGCTAATCTCAATTGTTGTGGCGCTGGCAGGGGCAGGTCTCATCGTGGCCATCCTGCAGCGTGGGACGCAACGCTGGGCCGGCCTTGTAGCCGCAGTACTGCCCCTCGGTCTCGGCACCGTGGCGCAGATCGGGGTCAATAACCCTGCCTCGACAGTGGGCGAAGCAACCGTTGCCGCGGTACAGGGCAACGTCCCTCGCATGGGGCTTGATTTCAACGCACAGCGCCGCGCGGTGCTGGCCAACCACGTCAACGAAACGCTTGCGCTTCGCGACGACCTCCGCGCGCAAAACATGGATGTCGACGCCGTTTTCTGGCCAGAGAATTCCTCTGACGTCAATCCGTTCACCGACTCGGAAGCACGAGCGCTTATCGACGTCGCCGTGCGCGGCATCGACGCACCGTTGCTCGTTGGCACACTCACACGTGACGACGTTGGGTCCCGCAACACCATGGTCGTCTTCGACCCAAAAGATGGGCCAGGGGAGTACCACCACAAGCGGTTCCTCCAGCCGTTCGGCGAGTACATGCCCATGCGTGACTTCTTCCGGAAGTTCTCCGACATGGTCGACCTGGCTGGCAACTTCAAACCTGGTGACGGCAACGGTGTGGTGCACCTCGGCAACATCGCGGTCGGTGTGGCGACCTGCTACGAGGTGGCGGAGGACGAGGCCTACCGGATGGCGATTCGCAACGGCGCCCAGTTGCTCAGCACACCGACGAACAACGCCACGTTTGGATTCACCGGCATGACGTATCAACAATTGGCGATGAGCCGCATGCGAGCACTGGAGACCGATCGCGCAGTGGTTGTTGTAGCCACCTCGGGTGTCTCCGCCATCGTCCATCCCGACGGCTCAGTATCGCAGCAGACGGAAATCTTCACGGCAGATCATCTCGTCGAAAAGCTGCCGCTGCGCGATTCTGTCACCCCGGCTGTGCGATTTGGAAAGATTCTGGAGTGGTTGCTTGTCGCGGCAGGGATCATGCTGATGGCTGTGGCAGGCGTTTCCGCACGTACCCGGGCGCACGGGTATGCTGCACCAAGGAATAAATAAGTGTGACAACGAGGAGACGTAGCACCGTGGCGAATACAACCCTGGTGATTATCCCGACCTACAACGAAGTGGAAAACATCCCGCTTATCGTTGGACGCGTGCTGGATGCCAACAAGGATGTGGACGTCCTTGTGGTCGATGACAACTCGCCTGACGGCACCGGAGCAAAGGCTGACGAGCTCGCAGCTACTCATGATGAAGTTCACGTGCTCCACCGCACCGGCAAAGACGGCCTGCTGGCTGCGTACCGTGCCGGCTTCGAATGGGCCCTTGAGCGCGAGTACGAGGTCATCGTTCAAATGGATGCAGACGGCTCGCATGCCCCTGAGGAACTCGTGCGTTTGCTCGACGCAGTAGCCAACGGCGCAGATCTGGCAATCGGTTCGCGCTACGTCGACGGTGGGGAAGTAAAGAACTGGCCGCGCAGCCGCTACCTGCTGTCCAAGCTGGGCAATGAGTACATCTCGATCGCGCTTGGCGACGATGTCAAGGACATGACCGCTGGCTACCGCGCGTTCCGCCGCGAAATCTTGGAAGAACTCGACCTGGATGCACTGTCCAACAAGGGCTACATCTTCCAGGTGGAGATTGCCCACAAGGTCGCAGACGCTGGATTCGGGGTTGTTGAAGTCCCCATCACCTTTGAAGACCGCAAGCTTGGCGAGTCGAAGCTGGATGCAAGCTTCGCTGCCGCATCGTTTGCGGAGGTAACCAAGTGGGGAGCGAAGGAAAAGGCTTCCTTCGTGGGCAACCTGGCGAGCGAAACCTGGCGACAGATTGAGTACGCTGCCGCCAACTCAAAGCTTGCAGATCTTCCAAATCGTGCGGCCAAGGCTCCGTCGCAGGTAGCTGACTTGGCTAACGAGGTTGCTTCCTTGACCAAGTACGAGCTTTCCGGCAAGAACCTGGATAAGGTCGGCCGTCGCGTTGCAGAAGGTGCACAGACGGCAAAAGACCTGACGACGGAAACCGTGCGTCAGGTCCTTCACGTATTCAATTCCGGTTCGAAGTAAGGAATTAGCCTTCCTTCTGCGCGGCCTGCTCCTTAGCGAGGCGGGCCGCGGTGCGACGGCGCTTCCGGAGCTGCTCTAAGCGCTCCTCAAGCAGCACGTCGAGCTCCTCAATGCTGCGACGTTCCAGCAGCATGTCCCAGTGGGTACGCGGCGGCTTCGTCGGCTTCGACTCGACGCCTTCGCCCTCCATGAGCGTGCCGGTCTGGCCGTTCTTGCACATCCACTCTTCGGGGATCTCAGCCTCATCGGCGAACGGAACCTCAAACACCTCACCATTGGGTGTTTGGTACTTCGCCATGCGACGCGGCGCGAGATCATGGTCGCGGTCAGTTTCGTAGCTCACGGCACCCATGCGGCTACCGCGTAGCACTCGATCAGCCATGTTGTCTCCATCCTTGTCGTCGTTATTGCCCGGTTGCCCAGCAATCGCTCAAGTATAACGGTCCACTAATTCGTTTTGTTCCCTGACCTCACCCAGGCTTGACACCTGTAATAGACTTGCCGCCGTGAAGATCAGGAAGCGGAGAATAAACGAGACTACAAACGTTTGCGCGTGGTGCGGTAAAGAGATTGAAATCAACCAGGGGCGTGGCCGCAAGCGGAAATATTGCAGTTCTTCGTGCAAGCAGCGTGCGTATGAGCAGCGCACACTCCTTGCAGGTACGACCGTGGACCCTGACGCTGTGATTCTGAGCCGTCAGCGCGTCGCAGAGATCCGCGATCGACTTTACGAGTTGCGCTGTGCCGCTGAGGATATCCAAACTGCAGCGGCCGAAGGCGCGACGGCGGACGAGTTGCATTCGTTGTGTGACGAATTAGTAGGCTTGGTCCAGAAACTCGAAAAACTGAGGTGAGGTACGTGAAGACCAGCTCCCGTAATACGAAGCTGCTTATGATCGCAGTTTTAGCCTTTGCCATTCTGGCGCTTGCAGTGGCGTTCATCCCGTTGGGAAGGACGCTGTTTTTTAGTCACGGTGTCAAAACTGAGGGTATCGACGAGTCCAGCCTGAAATCCGCCACAACGGAAATTGACGGCGTCTGGGAGGTAACAAACAAGCCTGGACCCAACCAAACGTCTGCAGGCTTCACATTCGCCGAGGTGCTGCCAGGTGATCGCCGGACTACGTCAGGCTCGACACAAGGCGTTCGCGGTAGCGTGACTATCGAGGCGGGCACGCTGAAGGCTGGCGAGATTGTCGTCGATATGACAAACATTCGCACCGACTCTGATGTCCGCGATGAAAGCGTGCGACGCAAAATTTTCCATACGGACGATTTCCCGGAGGCAAAGTTCGTTGTCACCGAGCCAGTGGACCTTAGCAGCGTGCCAGAGGACGGGACGATGGGCACCGTAGACCTGACGGGCAACATGACCATCCACGGCGAGACGAACACGATCACGCAGACATTCAATGTCGCGCGCTCGGGCGATCAGCTGCTCGTCGCAGCAGACATTCCGATCAACCGAGAGGACTACGGAGTGAAGACTCCGGAGCTGGTGGCCGCAAAGATCGCCGAGGACGGCGAAATTAACGTCCGTCTGGATATGCGGAAGTAACCCTATATAACGTCACCTGACGTTATATAAAGGATATTTGTCCGATAATGTACATTATGTCAAGTAACATTTGGTGACACCACGGCGTAATCTGTCCCCATGGCAAAGCTCCTCTCTCCCGATCCCCGCAGGATCCCCAAGCCGGTTTACGACGATTCCTACCCGGACGCTGTCAGTGAGCAATTCACTGGCGGCTCCGACCCGGAACTCGTCGCGGCGCTCGCAGCAATCGTCGGCGCGGACAATGTTCAATCACGCGTCTCAGATCTCGTGCGTTACGCCTCAGACGCCTCTCCGTACCGCGACATCCCGTCCGTGGTCGTTCAGCCACGCAACGCGCAAGACCTTTCCGCGCTGATGCGATATGCCCGCCGCGCAGGTCGGACGCTGACGTTCCGCGCCGCCGGGACGTCGCTTAACGGCCAGGCGATGACGAACGACATCCTCGTCGATGTGAAGACCCACTTCGCCGGCATGGAGGTCCTCGACGGCGGCAAACGCCTTCGTACGTTGCCGGGCGTTGTGCTTGGCGACGCTCAAGCGGTCCTGCGACGCCACGGCTACATGCTTGGACCCGATCCCGGCTCGACCGCATCTGCTTGTATCGGTGGCGTCCTCGCTGACAATGCCGGCGGCATGCGCTGCAAGATTGAGCGTGATTCCTTCCACACCATCGATCAGGCTGAGTTTGTATTAACGTCTGGCGAGATCGTCGATACGCGCAAAGGCGACGACGCCTTCCGCAAACAGTGCCCTGAACTGCACAAACAACTCTCTGATTTCCGTGATCGATTGCGTGCTAACGAGACGCTAGTCGCTCGCCTACGCGCAAAGTTCTCCATCCGCAACACCAACGGCTTGCGCATCGATGCATTCTTGGACGAGGACGAGCCGGTCCGTATCCTCATGCGCTTGCTCGTCGGCTCCGAAGGCATCCTCGGCGTGTTTACCGAGGCTGAGATTCGCACCATCGAGTTGCCAAAGAAAAAGGCTGTGACCTGGGTGGTTGTACCCGACATCACTGATGCTGCCAACTATGTTGCACAGCTTGTCGACGCCGGGGCTGAAGCCTGCGAACTGCTCGTCTCCGATGTCATGCGCGGTTCAGTTGGCCAATTTAGTGCTGCTCCTGCTGAATGGGCAGATATTGACCAGTCCACCGCTGCCCTGCTCCTCGAGGTCGGTGGCACCACCGAAGACGAGCTTCAGCAGGCCATTGCCGCCGCCGAGGCCGTGCTCGAGGGCGCGGAGCTGCTGGCACCGCTGCACTTTGAGACCGACCCAAAGAAGCAAAACGCCATGTGGCAGCTGCGTAACGGCCTGTTTGGCCTGATCGGGCAAAACCGCCCGCAAGGCGCCGCGCTGATTACTGAGGACGTATGCTTCCCACCTGCGCAGGTCGGCGAAGGCGCTGCTGAACTCATGGAGTTGCTCCGGCGCTACGGCTACCCCGAAGGCGTGATGGGACACGCACCCTACGGGAACCTGCACTTCTTTATCACCCCGGACTTCTCCAACCCTGAGGAGCTCGAGAAGTACTCGCGCTTCCTTGACGAGCTGGTTGAGTTGGTCGTCGACAAGCACGACGGCTCGATGAAGGCTGAGCACGGTACCGGTATCAACATGGCGCCGTTCGTGCGCCATGAATGGGGCGACGAAATCTGGAACCTGTTCTGGGAGGTCAAGGAGATGCTTGACCCGGACACCATCCTCGCGCCGGACGTGAAGTTGACTCGCCAGTCGGACATCCACCTGCAGCGCTTCAAGTCCTTTCCCAAGGTCGAGCAGGAGATCAATATGTGCGTCGAGTGCGGCTTCTGCGAGCCGGTATGCCCGTCACGCCACGTCACTGTGACTCCACGTCAACGTATTGTGCTGCGCCGTGAGATGGCGCGTCAGCCGGAAGGCTCGGAGGTCTTGGGGGCGCTGCGCGAGCAATACCAGTACGACGCGATCGACATGTGCGCTGCCGACGGAACCTGCGCTATCCCCTGCCCTGTTGGCATTGATACCGGCAAGGTAATGAAGCAACTGCGCGCAGCTCAGGCAACACCTGCAGAGAAGCGTGTCGCAACTGGGATCGCGAAGGGATACGGCGCGGTCGAGGCGTTGGGCCGCACTGCGGTATCTGGCGTCAATATTCTCGGGCCTGCGCTAGCCAATGCTGTCACCCAGGTTGGACGTGCACTCATCTCGCCCGAGCGCCTCCCCTCTGTGCCGGGGCCCATGCCGCACAAGGCACCACAGATGCCGGAAACCTCGCGCAACGGTGCCGCAGCTGTCTACTTCCCTGCCTGTGTAAACCGTATCTTCGGCCAACCTGCTGGTTCTGCTGATCAGATTGCTGTGCCGCAGGCGGTTGTTGAACTCGGCCGACGAAGCGGAGCACCTGTGTGGATCCCGGAAAACGTTGACGGCGGTTGCTGTGGCATGCCGTTTTCTTCGAAGGGATTCGACGATGCATACCGTGCGAAAGCACTCGACCTGCTGGAGCGCATGTGGCAGTGGTCAGAGCAAGGCGCACTGCCTGTGATCATCGATGCAGCCTCGTGCACCCATACCGTGGTGGATTCCATGCCGGAGGTACTCTCCCCTGCTGATCTTGAACGTTTCGAGGCGATTCGCGTTCTCGACCTGGTGCAGTGGCTCGACGAAGAGATCATGGAGCACCTGCCCATCACTCAGGACCAGGGGCGTATTGCTGTCCACCCGCCATGCTCCGGTCAGCACCTTGGTACCACGGAAGCGCTCATGCGTGTCGCAGCTGCGTGTGGCGATGCGGAAGTGCCCGCTGGGGCGGCCTGCTGTGGCACAGCTGGCGATCGTGTGATGTTGCACCCTGAGCTGGTTGAGTCGGCGACTCGCGAGGAACGCGAGGGGCTCAATCGTGGCGATTATGCACGCTTCGTGTCAGCAAACCGCACCTGCGAGATGGGCCTACAGATGGTGGCCGGAAAGCCATTTGAGTCGATTGCAGTACTGGTCGAGCGTGCATCCCGACCGGAGGTCACGTTAGCCTAGCGACGGCCTCCGCGATGGCGCTGCACCATCGTGACCTGCGCGAGGTCCAGCATTTCCAATCGTGCAAGGGCTTCGCGCAGGGCTAGCTGCCAAGTCCACATCCTGCGAAATACAACGTCGTAGCCATCCGCTGCGGCGTCGCGTAAGTGGGCGTCGAAGGCCATTCGCTGCAGCCTCAGCGATGCTGCGAGGTGTTCAGGTGCGGTTGTCACCGCAGTCACGCGCAATGCAGTGTGCTTATCGACGATCCGGGCAACGTCATCGCAACTCACAACGTTCATCCGTGGCCACGCATAACCGGTGGTTGAGGCCAAGGCTGCCGCTGCACTCCGGGAATAGTTGTTCGTGCGGACAATTGTTTGCAGCACTACCTTGCCGCCCTGTGCGAGCATCTGTTCCGCGGATACGAGATACGCGATCTGTTCCTGGTGCGGCATGTTCTCAAACGCCTGCATGCTCACTACTGCGTCGTACACCCCGCGACGCTGCCGTGCCAACGCTTCGATTTCGGCTGGGCAATCCAACACGTCAATGCGTGCAGCACCTTCAGCACCACTGAGGATCAACTGTTCTTCAAGGCTTTTCCTCACGCGGGCGTCAAAGGTAACCACATCCAGGGTGCAGCGTCGAGCAAGTGCTTCCGCAGCCACCGCTCCTCCACTGCACGGCATCTCAAGCAAATGTGTGCTGGGACCGGCAGCGGCGGCGTCGAGAAGCATCGAAATGCTCCTGCGTTGTGCATCAGATAGGTCATCGCGATGAGCGTCAAGTGGAGCGCCGATTTCGGTGACGTCGACGAAGTGGTGCCCTGGCTCGTTTCCTCGCCCTGCCCCCGGAGTGTGGGACTTCATCCGCGTGCGCTGAGTCGTCGGCACACCCGTGCCAAAGTGTCCCTGCGCATGCGTTGCGGTGCCACCAGCAAAATGCTGCACCAGATCCGGAGGTAGCTCCCCGATCACCCCAAGGGGTGTGCGACCGTGCTTCGGAGCAGACACGCGTGCTGGCCCCGGCCTGTACCCCGCACCGATCAGCGCCTGGAGTGCATCTACAAGCCCTTCGGACGTCGAGGTCACCCACTCGCCTGCCATATAACTTTCAGCAAGGCCAGTCCACCCGCGCGCAGCGATACGCTCAAACATGTCCGCGGATTCCACAGTGAGCGCTGCATCGTCTCCTTCTAGAGCAAGTTCTGCTTTCGCACAGGCACGAGCAAATGTCGCCTCAGCGATCTTCGTGCGCAGCGCTCCTCCACGGGCCCTGGGTACCGCAGCAACAGCCGGCCAGGCCGCGGCGTCGATGGAACTTTTGCGTGCGCGGGAGATATCGGCCATTTCACAAATGCTAGTGGCCAAGAACCTGCTTCTGCGGTACGCCACGGCTCAGATAAAATGCGGCGCGTACTATATAGGCGTTGCACATATAAAAATTCAACCGAGGAGAGATATTTATGGCCTCTACGGTCATTCGCCCAGACGGAAACCGCCATCATGTTGTCATCATCGGCGCTGGCTTCGGTGGCGTCAACGCAGCCAAGGAACTTGCGGATGCTGATGTCGATGTGACCCTGATCAACAGCACCAACCCCCACCTTTTCCCGCCACTGCTCTACCAGGTGGCAACCGGCCTGATGTCCTCGGGCGAGATCACCGGTGACATCCGCCAGATGTTTGCTAACCAGCAGAACGTCCGCGTCGTTCGTGGCACTGTTGAGACCATCGACGTCAAGGGCAAGACCGTCACCTCTGTTGAAAGTGGCAAGGAATACACCTTCGGCTACGACTCCCTCATCGTCGCCGCTGGTGCTGGCCAGTCCTACTTTGGCAACGACCACTTCGCCGAGTTCGCGCCGGGCCTGAAGACCTTGGATCACGCGTTTGAGATCCGCGCACGCCTCATTGCAGCATTCGAGCGTGCAGAACTCGCGGAAACCGCAGAAGAGCGCGATCGCGCTCTGACCTTCGTCATCGTTGGTGCTGGCCCGACCGGCGTCGAGCTTGCTGGCCAGGTTGCGGAGATGGCGCACCGTGCCTTCACCTCGGGCCGATACTCCTTCAGCACCGAGCAGTCGAAGATTTACCTGCTTGATGGCGCACCGCAGGTGCTGCCTCCATTTGGCAAGCGCCTGGGCAAAAAGGCACAGCGTGAGCTTGAAAAGGCCGGCGTCACCGTGATCCTCAACGCCATGGTGACCAACGTTGATGCGGACTCTGTCACCTACAAGGACATGAAGACCGAGCAGGAAACCACGATCCAGACTCCGACCAAGATCTGGTCCGCGGGTGTTGCGGCTTCCCCGCTGGGCAAGCAGGTTGCAGACCAAATCGGCGTGGAAGCAGACCGTGCCGGCAAGGTTGCTGTTAACGCGGATCTTTCCGTCGGCGACGAGTCCAACGTCTTCATCGTTGGCGACATGATGAATCGCGACCGTCTGCCAGGTGTGGCCCAGGTTGCAATCCAGTCCGGCGCTTATGTGGGCAAGGTCATCAAGAACCAAGTCGAGCACGATATCGCTCCGGAGGATCGCGCTCCGTTCGAGTACTTCGACAAGGGCTCCATGGCGATCATCAACCGCTTCAATGCTGTGGTGAAGATGGGCAAGGTCGAGATCACCGGCTTCATCGGCTGGCTGATGTGGCTTGGCGTCCACATGTCCTTCCTCACCGGCCGCCGTAACCGCATTGTGGCTGCCAACGAGTGGACGATTAACGCGTTCTCCCGCACCCGCCACAACCTGGCTGTCACCGAAGGCCAGCTGGAGAACATCCACCTGGAAAACGGTGAGAAGTAAGCGTTCGTAGCGCCCCCAACTTCCCCGGTTCTTCGCTCTCAACGAGCGCAGGACCGGGGTTTTTGCTACTCTCCACCCCCCGAAGACTTTGTGTGACCAACACCACGCCAAACGTATTACCTATAGTCGGAGAACTTCTTTATACTCATAGGTAAGCGGCAAGCGCTTTAAAGAGACTGTGTTTGGGAATGGGTAAGCGCAGCCGCATGAAGACCACTAGTTATCTATGTGAAAGATCGTGCAACTGTGACTGTTTCTACAGAGCCGCAAATCCAGAACAAGGCGTGGGAAGGTTTCACGCCAGGACCGTGGACCGAGCACATCGACGTCCGCGACTTTGTTCAGCGCAATTACACCCCGTACGACGGGGACGCATCCTTCCTCGAAGGCGCAACCGACAAGACACTGCGCCTCTGGGACTACCTGGATAAGAATTACCTCGCCGTTGAGCGCGAGCGTCGCGTCTATGACGTTGACACTGACACTCCGGCCGATATCGACGCCTTCAAGCCCGGATACATCTCCGAGGATGATGACGTGATCGTCGGTCTGCAGACTGATACCCCGACCAAGCGTGCCATGATGCCTAACGGTGGCTGGCGCATGGTTGAGCAGGCCATCAAGGAGGCCGGCAAAGAGGTCAACCCGGAGGTGAAGAAGATCTTCACCCACTACCGCAAGACCCACAACGATGCCGTCTTCGACATCTACACCCCTCGTATCCGCGCAGCACGCTCGTCCCACATCGTCACGGGCCTGCCGGACGCCTACGGCCGTGGACGCATCATCGGTGATTACCGTCGTGTGGCGCTTTACGGCGTTGACTACCTCATCGAGCAAAAGCAGCTGGCCAAGGATGCGTCTTTGGAGAAGGGCTTCTCCGAGCACTGGGCCCGCTACCGCGAGGAACACGCCGAGCAGATCAAGGCGCTCAAGAAGCTCAAGAAGATGGCTGAAGACTACGGCTTCGACATCTCCGGCCCGGCAACCAACGCCAAGGAAGCCGTGCAGTGGACCTACTTCGGCTACCTTGCCTCCGTAAAGAGCCAGGACGGCGCCGCAATGTCCATTGGTCGCCTCTCCCCGTTCTTGGACGCATACTTCGAGCGTGACCTAGCCAACGGCACCTTGACCGAGGTTGAGGCGCAGGAGATCATCGACGCGCTCGTCATCAAGCTGCGCATCGTGCGCTTCCTCCGTACAGAGGACTACGACCAGATCTTCTCTGGTGACCCGTACTGGGCAACCTGGACCGACGCTGGTTTCTCTGAGGACGGCCGCCACCAGGTCACCAAGACCGCGTTCCGTCTGCTGCAGACGCTGCGCAACCTGGGTCCTGCTCCGGAGCCGAACATCACCATCTTCTGGGATCCGGCGCTGCCGGAGGGCTACAAGGAGTTCTGCGCCGCGATCTCCATCGAGACCTCTTCGTTGCAATACGAGTCTGACAAGCAGATCCGTGACCAGTGGGGCGACGACGCCGCTATTGCGTGCTGTGTCTCTCCGATGCAGGTTGGCAAGCAGATGCAGTTCTTCGGCGCACGCGTTAACGCTGCGAAGGCACTGCTCTACGCCATGAACGGTGGTCGTGACGAAGTTACCGGCAAGCAGATTACTGACGGTGACCACAAGCCGATCGAGGGCGATGGCCCACTCGACTTCGACGAGGTCTGGCAGAAGTACGAGGAGATGCTCGACTGGGTTATCGGTACCTACGTCGAGGCTCTGAACATCATCCACTACTGCCACGACCGCTACGCCTACGAGTCCATCGAAATGGCGCTGCACGACTCTGACATCGTTCGCACCATGGGCTGTGGCATCGCTGGCCTTTCAATCGTTGCTGACTCTCTGTCCGCGATTAAGTACGCGAAGGTCACACCGGTGCGCGACGAGACAGGCTTGATCGTCGACTACATCACCGAGGGCGACTTCCCGTTCTACGGCAACGACGATGACCGCGCGGACGACATTGCCGCAACCGTGGTCCACACCGTGATGCAGAAGATCAAAGCGATCCCGATGTACCGCGACGCTATTCCGACCCAGTCGGTACTGACCATTACCTCTAACGTGGTCTACGGCAAGGCAACTGGTTCGTTCCCGTCCGGGCACAAGGCCGGCACTCCGTTCGCCCCAGGTGCGAACCCGGAGAACGGCGCAGACAATCACGGCATGGTCGCTTCGATGCTGTCCGTGGGCAAGCTCGACTACAACGACGCATTGGACGGCATTTCGCTGACCAACACGATCACCCCGTCGGGCCTGGGCCGTAACAAGGAAGAGCAGATCACCAACCTGGTTGGTGTTCTCGACGCCGGCTTCATCATGGACAACGCCGATGCGGTAGTTAACCCCGCCTAATCAGACTTTCCCACTCACCTATTCACTCCGAAGGAGACGACATCATGACCACCCCTACTTTCGACGAGCGCCTCGCTTCCATGAAGGCTTCCCGTTCCGCGAACAACATGGACTCTGGCCTGTACCACGCCAACATCAACGTGCTTGACGAGTCCACGCTTGAGGATGCAATGGAGCACCCAGAGAACTACCCGAACCTCACTGTTCGTGTCTCTGGCTACGCCGTGAACTTCGTGAAGCTGACCAAGGAGCAGCAGCGCGACGTCATCTCTCGTACCTTCCACCAGGGCGCGTAGTTTATGGCCCAAGACGGAACGAGCGGCGTCGTCACGCTATCGCCTGAAGCAGGCGAGCGCGTGCGCGGCGTCGCTGCCGGTTTAGGCGGACTTTCCACCGACGACCTTGAGATCACTCGCCCAGAGTTGTTTGAGGCTCGCCGTACTGGCGAGATCGGCCTCATCCACTCTTGGGAACTGGTCACTGCCGTCGACGGACCGGGCACCCGTATGACGATTTTCTTGTCGGGCTGCCCACTGCGGTGCAAGTACTGCCACAATCCGGACACGATGGAAATGAAGGAAGGCACACTCGAGCGTATCGACGACGTCGTGCGCCGCGTACTGCGATACAAGCCTGTCTTTAACGCTTCCGGTGGCGGGCTGACCCTTTCAGGCGGCGAACCACTGTTTCAGATCGCGTTTACACGACGACTGCTCAAGGCAGTGCATGACGCTGGTGTGCACACCACAATCGACACTTCTGGTTACCTTGGTGCACGCTTGACCGACGAGGACCTGGACAATATTGATTTGTTCCTCCTCGACGTCAAGTCCGGTGATCCTGACACATACGAAAATGTCACCGCGCGCCAATTGCAGCCAACCATCGATTTTGGTGATCGACTGCACGAGAAGGGCAAACCGGTCTGGATCCGGTTCGTTGTAGTCCCAGGTCTGACCGACGCTGAGGAAAACGTGCAGCGAGTCGCCGATATCGTCGCGCGTTGGAAGGGCACCGTAGAGCGTGTGGAAGTACTCCCCTTCCACAACATGGGCGCGGACAAGTGGGACAAAATCGGCCTCGATTACGAGTTGCAGGACGTTACTCCCCCATCTGCCGAATCTGTCGAGCATGTGCGAGAGGTCTTCCGCTCGCGGGGGTTGACGGTGTTTTAACCCTAGGATCACCCCCGTTAGACATTGGGGTGCGCACGCGTAATATCACCTTTGATATCCGTGCGCACCCATTTTTGTGTGCTCATTCATCCTGGGCTTTGCCGTGTTCGGCCTGCCCTACGACGTGAAAGGGGGCTAAAGCTATGCCGCCACGTATTTCAATTCCAGGACAGCGTCCTAAGAAGGTGCAGCCCCCGTCTGTGAACCAAATCCCGGTGCCTGTCGAGCGTCAGATCGACTTTTGCCGCGTTTTTGTCGACGGCAAACGCCAGCCGGGAAATGTGCGCATGACTCACGCACTTGAGGTGGCAGAACGCTACGAGAACGCCTTTGTTTGGTTGTCGCTGAAAGAGCCGACTACGGAGCAAATGGAGCGCGTCGCTGAGATCTTCGATATTGAGGACCTGGTTGTGGACGATGTTGTCGCAGCACATCAGCGACCGAAGGTTGAACGCCACGACGAGCAGTTGTTCCTGGTTGTGCGTTCAGTGTCGTATCGTGACGACGAAGAGGTGTCGGACGCCCGTGAGATCATTTCCACCGGCGAAGTACAGATGATTATCGGCGAGAAGTTTGCCATCACGATTCGCCATAATGTCCGTCTCCCTGACCTCACCAACAAGCTCGAGGACGAAGAAGAGCTAGCGCTGCTCGGGCCTTCCGCTGTGGCGTGGGCGGTATCTGACTATCTGGTAGACAACTACCTGAAGGTCGCGGATTTCCTCGAAAGCGACGTCGACGAGCTGGAAAACGAAGTGTTTACGCCACGTCGCACGATCAACATTGACAAGATCTACACCTACAAGCGCGAGATTTTGGAGATGCGTCACGCGATCGACCCACTGTCGCCAGCGCTTCGCAACGGGTTGACGAACAACAAGGACTTTATGCGTAAGGCTCTGCGTACCTACTTCCGCGACGTCCAAGATAACTCCACGATCGTCAGCGACCGTCTTTCAGGCTTCGACGAACGTCTCACGTCCCTGCTGGACGCGTCGGTAGCGAAGATTACGATGCAGCAGAACTCTGACATGCGTACGATTTCGGCCGTTGTGGGCATGGCGGCGGTGCCGACGTTGGTTGCCGGAATCTACGGCATGAACTTCGAAGTCATGCCAGAGCTTGGCTGGCGTTACGGCTACCCCGCTGCACTTCTCGCAATGTTCATTGCTATCTCGGTGATGTGGTGGTGGTTCCGCAAGAACCACTGGCTTTAATCAGCCACTATTTGCTCAGGATCATCAGTTTGAGGTTGGTCACAGCGACCAACTTCTCCTCGCAGTACATGTTCACGCGCCACAGGTGGGTGCGGGCACCGATGTGGACCGGCTCCGCGGTGGCGTCGATACGCTGCCCCGCGCGCACGCTGCCCAGAAGGTCGGTGGAGTTGCTCATCCCCACTGCAGGCTGTGCGCTAGCTGCCACCGCCGCAATTGACCCCATGGTTTCACCGATTGCGCAGTAGACACCGCCGTTGACGATGCCGGTTGGCTGCAGATGCTCCGCAGTTGCAACGAGGTGTGCATCCATCCGGTCTTTTGAGCAGTAATCCAGCACTAGCCCGAGTCGTTGGGCGAAATCAACGTTGAGATTGTTGATCACAGCGAGTTCTTCTTCGCTCAACGGCGTGTCGAGCACTTCGTTGTACAGGCGAAAATCGAATTCTAGGTTCATGCTCGTCGATGATACGGATGATCTGTCCTCAGCCACGTAGAATTCGCACTATGACTGCAGATGCTTCAGAACCTCTTGCTCAAATCGGTGTCGTCGGTATGGCAGTAATGGGCTCAAACCTTGCCCGTAATTTTGCGTCGAAAGGCCATACCATCGCTATTTACAACCGCTCACCAGAGAAGACGCGGGCGGTTATCAACGAGTATGGCCACGAGGGTAACTTCATCGCCGCCGAAACCATCGAGGACTTTGTCGCATCTCTGCAGCGCCCCCGCAAGGCAGTGATCATGGTGCAGGCCGGTGCAGCAACTGATGCGGTCATCGAACAGCTCGCTGATGCGATGGAAGACGGTGACATCATCATCGACGGTGGCAATGCCCTGTTCACCGACACGATTCGCCGTGAACGTGAGATGGCCAAGCGCAATCGCCATTTTGTCGGCGCGGGTATTTCCGGCGGTGAAGAAGGTGCGCTGCGTGGCCCGTCGATTATGCCGGGTGGCCCAGTCGAATCCTGGGAGACACTTGGACCACTCCTCGAAGACATTGCTGCAAAGGTCGATGGCACCCCGTGCGTGACCCACATTGGCCCGGACGGCGCTGGCCACTTTGTCAAGATGGTGCACAACGGCATCGAGTACGCCGACATGCAGGTGATCGGCGAGGCGTACCACCTGCTGCGTTACGCAGCAGGCCTGGAACCTGCGGAGATCGCCGACATTTTCACTGAATGGAACAAGGGCGATCTGGATTCCTACCTCATCGAAATCACCGCGGAGGTGCTTCGCCAGGTCGACGCCCGCACCGGAAAACCGTTTATCGACATCATCGTGGACGCTGCCGGCCAAAAAGGCACCGGACGGTGGACCGTCAAGGAGGCACTGGATCTCGGTGTACCGACCACTGCTATTGGCGAGGCAGTGTTTGCCCGCGCGCTGTCGTCGGCACTTGCACAGCGCGAGGCCACGACGGAAGCCGAACTTCCGGCGGGCGAGTTGAGTACCCTCGAAGCACTCGGCGTGGAGAAGACTGCGTTTATCGACGATGTCCGCCGAGCCCTGTACGCCTCCAAGTTGGTCGCCTACGCGCAAGGTTTCGACGAGATTAACGCCGGGTCCGCCGAGCACAACTGGGATATCAAACCGGGCGATCTCGCACGTATTTGGCGCGGTGGCTGCATCATTCGTGCGAAGTTCCTCGACCGCATTACCGAGGCCTACGAAAACGATCCGAATCTCCCGTCGTTGTTGCTCGATCCGTACTTCACCGGAGAACTGCAAAAGGGCCTGGTAGACGCATGGCGCCGTGTGGTTGTCGTCGCTACGCAGCTTGGACTCCCAGTGCCGGTGTTCGCTTCCTCGTTGTCCTACTACGACTCGCTGCGTGCCAAGCGGCTGCCAGCAGCACTGATCCAGGGACAGCGCGACTTCTTTGGTGCACACACCTACCGCCGCGTGGACATGGAAGGCACGTTCCACACCACCTGGTCCGGCGAGCGGGAAGAGTTGAGCTACTAAAACAACGACGCGCGTACACTGATCTGAATGACTACATTCGCCGACCTCGGCCTATCCCGTGAAATCGTCGCCACGCTGAAAAAGCAGGGCATCACGGAGCCCTTCCCTATCCAAGAGGCGGCTATCCCCGATGCCCTTGCGGGCCGTGATGTTCTCGGGCGGGGTCCAACAGGCTCGGGCAAAACGTTTACGTTCGGTTTGCCTATGCTTACCCGTCTCGTTGGAGCCCCATCACGCCCGGGTCACCCGCGAGCGCTCGTGCTTGCGCCGACGCGTGAACTTGCAACGCAGATTCGCGAGCGTCTCGACGACCCCGCTGCCGCCCTCGGCCTACGCGTCCTCGATGTTGTCGGTGGCGTGAACATCAATAACCACATTCGTGCGTTGGCCTCCCCAGTCGATCTCCTTGTGGCTACCCCAGGGCGCGCCGAGGATCTCATCAACCAGAAGAAACTCTTCCTGGATCAGGTGGAGGTCACTGCTCTGGACGAAGCCGACCAGATGGCCGACATGGGCTTTTTGCCACAGGTACGCAAGCTGCTCGACCGCACTCCCAAAAACGGTCAGCGTTTGCTGTTTTCCGCCACACTGGATGGCGACGTACAAAAGCTCATCGACCGCTACATGCACAACCCAGTGACGCACTCCACTGCGCCGGTGGAAGCGGCTGTGGACACCATGGAGCATTTTCGACTTTTGGTCGGTGGCCGTGAGCAACGCAATGAGATCGCGATGCAGATCGCCGCACGTGACGGCAAGACCATCATGTTTATGCGCACGAAACACGGTGTTGACCGTCAGGTGAAGAAGCTGCGACGTGTCGGCATCAATGCCCAAGGGTTGCACGGCGATAAAACCCAAGGGGCGCGTACGCGTGCCTTGGACGGCTTCAGCGACGGCACCACCCCGGTGCTCGTCGCTACTGATATTGCCGCACGCGGTATCGATGTTGACGACGTCTCGCTTGTCGTCCACGTCGATCCGCCAGCCGAGCACAAGGCGTATTTGCACCGCGCAGGGCGCACCGCCCGTGCTGGCACGTCCGGCACAGTGGTCACGCTCGTCATGGACGAGCAAGCTAAGGAAGTCGCGCAACTGATGCGCAAGGCAGGCGTGAAGGCTCCGGAGGTCAGAGTGGCTCCAATGTCGGAGTCGTTGGTTACGATTACAGGAGCACGTGTCGCAGATGGAAAGCCATTGCCTCCGCCGGGGGCTCCGAAGCAGGCTCCCCGTGGTGGTGGCGGGCAAGGTTCCCGCGCTGGGCGTCGGTCGTCGCAACGATCGAGCCGCGCTGGACGTTCCCGTTCTACACGTGGGCAACGCAGCAACTCGCAGGGTCGTCGTGGAGAGAACAAACGAAGGAGTAACGGCCGCTAAGGCGCAGATCAACACACATGGACATATTCATATCCATACTTTCTCTTCTGGCGTTCGTATTGCTGACAGCCTCTACCGGGTTGTTCGTCGCAATCGAGTTCGCCATGACGGGGCTCGAGCGCTCCACAATCGATGCCCACGTTAAACAACGCGGGGATGCTACAGCCCGCGCTATCGCGCGTGATCACGCGAATCTTTCGTTCGTCCTCTCAGGCGCCCAGCTCGGCATTACGGTGACGACGCTGGCGGCAGGTTTCCTTGCCGAGCCTGTACTCGGTAAGTTCTTCACCCCTGCGTTGGAGGCCGTCGGACTTAGTGCGTCGGCCTCAACCACTGTCGCACTTATTTTGGCCCTTGTCATCGCAACGTTTTTGTCGATGGTTTTCGGCGAGCTTGTACCGAAAAACATGGCTATTACGGACCCGCTGGCGACAGCTCGCGTGGTCGTGCCACCGGTGCACTGGTTTAACACGGCGATGAAGCCGTTTATCAACCTTCTCAATACCTCCGCTAACTGGATTGTGCGCAAGATGGGTATCGAGCCTGCCGACGAGCTTGCCTCGGCCCGCTCTTCTCAGGAGCTTGGCGCCATGGTGCGTTCGTCGGCAGAGGCTGGTGGTTTGGATGCTGAGACCGCTGCAGTGATCGACCGATCACTGCGCTTCGGCGAGACCACAGCTGAAGAGGTGATGACGCCGCGTTCCACCATCGACTCCCTCGACGCGGAGGATACTGTTGTCGACCTGATCGCACTTGCTCGCGAAACTGGGCGTTCGCGTTTCCCAGTGCGGCGTGGCGATCTCGACGACACCCTCGGAGTCGTCCACATCAAGGACGCATTCTCCGTGCCACCCGACGAGCGTGCGACCACACAACTTGCCACGCTTGCCCGGCGTGTCCCAATCGTCCCGGGCACGCTGGACGGCGATTCCGTGCTGAACCGGGTGCGCTCTGCTGGTTCGCAGGTCGTGCTTGTTGCCGATGAATACGGTGGCACCATGGGCCTGGTTACCATCGAAGACCTCGTTGAGGAGATTCTTGGCGAGGTGTACGACGAATACGATGACCGCGAAAGCGAAAAGGACTTTGTCCGTTACGGCACCTCATGGGAGGTCTCCGGGCTCGTGCGTCTCGACGAGCTCGAAGAGCGCCTCGCCTACACAGCACCCGACGGCCCCTACGAGACGTTGGGCGGTCTGATCATGGCAACACTCGGTCGCATCCCGAAGGTTGGCGACGAGGTCGTCCTGCGCGAAACGTTCGGTTCGCTGCAGGAGGAGTTCCAATCGGCAGGCGCCGGATCATGGCTTGCCCAGGTCACCGCAATGGACGGCCGCCGTGTGGATAAAGCGATGCTGCGCCCGATTACCCCTGAGGAGGCCGACCGATGAGTATCTGGCTCGCTGTTGTCCTGATTGTCGCCCTCCTCGCTGCTAACGCATTCTTTGTTGGAGCCGAGTTCGCTCTCGTATCCTCGCGCCGCGACCGTCTCGAGTCACTCCAGGCCCAAGGCAAAACCAAAGCCCAGGACGTGATGTACGCAACCGAGCACCTTTCCATCTACTTGGCTGGTGCGCAGTTCGGCATTACTGTGGCCTCGCTGATATTGGGCAAGGTTGCCGAGCCGGCGATTGCAAAATATCTGGAGGAGCCGTTCCTCGCGCTGGGTGTACCGGCAGATATTCTGCATCCAATTTCGTTCGTTATTGCGCTTGCATTCATTTCTTTCCTGCACATTTTGTTCGGCGAGATGGTGCCGAAGAATATTGCCATCGCGGGGCCTGAGCAATCCGCAATGTGGCTGACCAGACCGATGACGGTTTGGATGAAGCTAACCCCGCCCCGTGCTGGAAGCACTTAACTGGGTGGCTCGTCAGACATTAGCTGCGTTCGGTATCCAACAGCGCGACGAGTTGGATTCCACTGTCGACCAGGAGCAGTTAGCCACAATGATTCAGGAGTCTCGCAAAGAGGGGCTCCTGGATGCCGAGGAAACTGTCCGTTTGGCAAAGGCGTTGCGTCAGGATTCCCGCAGCCTCAACGAGGTGCTCATCCCGCTTGTAGAGGTAAAGACGATCCCCTACGACCCGCGCGGCATCCGTCTTTCCATCATCGAGCAGGCAGTGCAAGACACCGGTTTTTCACGCTTCCCGGTACTGATCAGCACTGGATCCCTGGCGGGCTACCTGCATGTGAAGGACATTCTGGACTTGATGGAAACAGATGAGAAGGATCCTCGCGTGCCGCTATCGCGCATTCGACCGCTCATCACAGTCGACGGCCACGAGTCAATGGACGACGCTCTTACTTTGCTGCACCGACGTTCAGCGCACATGGCGGCAGTGCATGAGAACGGCCGCCTCGTCGGGATCGTCGCCCTCGAAGACCTCATCGAGGAATACGTGGGTACGGTGTCGGACTGGACACACGAAAACGAATAGTCAGCGTGCGTATGACCACAACCCTGCAACCGGAGGAATATCTCGTACGTATACGCGAGCACGAGCAGCGTGCAGCTCCTTGGGCGGACGCCCGCGCGGCTCGGCGTGCGCATGGCGAGTACCACCCAGTATGGGACTTCCTCTTTGAGTACTACCCCGTTCGCCCGTCGCATTTGAAGCACTGGCATCCAGGGGTTGGGGTCGCTCTCGCGCAGGCTGCGGATACACCGCAAGCGTCTTGGCGCGACTACGTCACAGCACCTGACGGAACCGTGTCCTTGAATCTAGGCCTTTTCCTCCAGCATCGACGCAATGATGTGGAGATGGTTGGCCGGCTGCTGCGTGCCGTCGATACGCGTCCTGCTCACTTTGATTGCTTCGGCATGCACGAGTGGGCGATGGTGTATAAGACCGACCGTCCGCGTCACGATTTGCCACTTCGCCTTGGAGCAGAGGGCACCAACGACGTGGTTGAGTCTCACCACATCAAGTGCTCACATTATGACGCGTTTCGTTTCTTCACCCCTGCAGCGCGTCCGCTGAATCTGACTGTTCTTACTCGCGAGTCTCAGCCTGATCACGACCAAGCTGGCTGTGTACATGTCAGCATGGATCTGTACAAGTGGGCGTTGAAGTTAGGATCGCTGGTACCTGGCGAGCTTTTCCTGGATTGCTTTGAGCTTGCGGCACGGGCTCGGCGCTTGGATATGGAAGCGTCGCCATACGACTGCCGAGAGTTGGGCTTTGATGTTGTCGCGATAGAAACCGCTGAAGGTAAAGCGGAATACGTTGCGCGTCAACGGGCATTGACTCAAGCCGCTGCTCCACTGCGCGCCAGGCTTGTCGCGACCGTAGAAGCTGCGTTGGACAGCTAAGCTCGGAGCAGGTTTTCTCAATCGTTCGACGTTGAAGGGGCTACGACCACAATGGCTAGGCACGCAAGCGGTAAAAACAATCTCAGGCTAGCGGGTTGGCTTATCGCCCTGCTTGTCGCTCTCGCTGTAGCAGCAGTGCTTGCAGTGGTCTTGTGGCAGCGCGACGGCGCCGACTCGAGCGCTGCAGCTCCTGATTGCGTATCCGGTGATCTGGTTCTGCCGGTCGCCGCTTCCGATGAGAAAGTGGGCCGTGCACTTATCGACGACTACGCAGCCGCCAACCCCGTTGTCCGGGACTACTGCATCAAGCCGCAGTATGTTGACTCGATCAAGGAAGCAGCAGTCTATATCGCTCCGAATACCTCGATTACGCATACTGCGTTGAAGTCGGCTGAGCGCACTGCAGCGGTTGCTGATCCCCAAGCCGTCCATAGTGAACCTGTAGGTGTCGCTGGCACCGAACAGGTGAAGTTGGAGGACGTGAAGACCGAGTCTGTGCTATTCCCTGTTGAGGAAGAGCCTGAGGCTTCCGCGTTGGTGGCGGCAAAGGTCGCCGGCAACGACAATGATGCTGTGAAGGCTCTCACCGATCAGCGTCTGGGTAAGCTGGCGGACTTCGCAGGAGCAGACGGCAAGCTTGTGGCGACTGCGGAGGACAGTGTTCCGGAAGGTCTTTCATTTACCTCAGTCGGCGCAGACATTGTTTACGCGGCGATCCCGTTGAACCAGAACGACGCAGTAAACGAGGATCAAGCACGCGCTGGCCAGGACTTCGCACGTGCCGCAGCCGAGAAGTTCGATGGCTCCGAGAAAGATCAGCCGGTGATTTCGGATCTGGTCTGGGCTGCTGCCCTGCCTTCTGGTGGAGAGAAGCTCGGCGATCAAGCTGAGGCTACAAAGGTGATCGAGCCGGTCAACACGTTGTTCCTGCTTGACACCTCTGAGGCAATGGCACCGTTTATCGAGCCAGCCAAGGACGCGATTGGCAATACCGCGCTTGAACTTGGCGGTGCAGGGAAGGAAGTAGGTCTGTGGAACTACTCCTCACCGCTGACCCCTGGTGTGGTGAATGGTTTCCGCCAAAACATCTCCGTCTCCCCTGATGCGGAGTCGGTCAACGTGGCAGTGCGTCGCTTCCTCGTCGGCGGAGTCCCCCAGACTCGCGAAGCACTCCAGGCTGCGGCTGCTGCATACGGCAACGCAAATGCGCCAATGCGAATTGTGCTCGTTACCACCGGCACCGCTGATGCCGGAGATGACGCAGCATTTATTGACGGCTTCCGGCAGGCAGCGGGCAACAACCTGGACCTTACCGTGGTACGTGTCGGAGACGGCGATCCGGATGCGGCATTGGAGCAGATTGCCCAAAAACAGGTCGACGCTAAGACTGCAGAGAACATCGCGGATGCGGTGAAGCAGGCCGCAGGGTTCTGACGACTAACATCGGCAAGCAATAAAGGCCCGGGCTGGAGGGAGTACCCAGCCCGGGCCTTTGTTGTGTGGCCTGTTTAGGAAGTCTTGCGACGACGGCGATCAGCCAGCTCGTCGAAACCAATGACGTTTGGAGCGTCGATCTCTTCTTCGACACGCTCGGACGGGAACGCGGAGATGGTGCCGGTGAGTTCCTTCATAATCTGCGGCACCGCGATGCCGAACACGCCTTGGCCACCGCCAAGGAGGTCGATGATCTCTTCGTTGGAGCGGCACTCGTAGACGGTTACTCCGTCGGAGACCAGGGTGATTTCCGCAATGTCGGAGACACCGCGGTCACGCAGCTTGTCCACCGCGAGGCGAATGTTCTGCAGGGAAATGCCGGTGTCCAAAAGACCCTTGACGATCTTGAGTACCAAGATGTCCTTGAAGGAGTACAGACGCTGGGAACCAGAACCCTTTGCGCCACGGATCGACGGGCGAACCAGCCCAGTGCGTGCCCAGTAATCCAGCTGACGGTAGGTGATGCCTGCAACCTGGCATGCGATCGGTACGCGGTAGCCGACTTCGTCGGACGGACCGACGTCGAAAAGCGATTCCTGCACCGCAGCCGAGGTGGTCTCCTGCTCGCCTACCTGGTTGAGATCGTTGATACTCACGTAATTACTCCCATGAAAGTTATATGAGGGCCTGCTGACTATTAAATGCCAAGCATAGGACCTGGGTCAAGAGTTTCACGCGCAACACGCCGAACTCTCAACCTCAACTTTACACTGAGACTTTATTTCGCCTCGTCTGCCCCATCGTCCCCATCAGTATCAGGAGTATCACCGGTGTCGAGGTCATCCACACCAAGATTGCGCATGAGCTCTTCAAAATCAGCGTCAGCCTGGGCGTCGCCGCTTGCTGAAACAGATTCCTGCGGATCAATGACCTTGAGTTCAGCACCAAGAAAACGCTGCGCGTCTTCCGGCGAAAGGTAGATCGATGCCTGGCTTGCTACGAGGTCATCAACGCTGACTTCGTGGTCTAATTCAAGCGCAAGCAGAAGCGCGTCACTCGCCCGCAGGTCCAGTTCAGAGCCGTCCGCAAACGACACGGTTGCCATAAACATGCCCTCTAAGTACGAAGACAGCTCAATGGTTTCTACTGCTTTTCCGGTGTTGCGAATCAGATCCACAACGGCATCTATGGTGCGGGGGCGGATTGGCGACCACCCTGAAAGCCGGGCAGCCAATTCCCCACCCTCATGCGTTGGCACCCAGACAGGAATGCAGCGACCGTTAGAGGATCGCTGCAGCAATGCGCAAAGGTACTGCTCGGGACCGACGGGGTACACCCCGACCAGCTCGACTGCTTCCATGACGACTAGTTGCCGGACTGCTTGCGTAGTTCGTTCTTCACCAGCGAAGCGTGCAGCGAGACCACCAGCGCGGACATCTGCTGGCCAATCTCTTCTGCTTGCTGCTGTGCATTGACCTTGCCGGACTTTGCAACCGGTTCGGTGACCTGACCGATCATGTCAGCCTGACGAGCGGCAGCAGTACGCAGCGTCTTCAGATGACGCGAGTCCAAGCCGAACTCAGCCAGGGACATTGCGGTAGTGACAGTGCGAACATCGTCGACATTGAACAGGCCTGCCGCGTCTGGGGTGATGAGGCCGACCTTGATGTATTCCTCAACCGTGGACTGCGAAGCCTGAGCCTGTTCCGCAACATCCACGTCGGTCAGGCGCGTCGGTGCCGGGGCCCGGAAGTTCTCCGGAGAGATCATCGGCTCAGCATCGTTTGCAGTCAGAATTGCGGTGACCTGGCCGGAATCCATGGCCTCAAGCTGTTCGCGGATCACCTTCAGCGGGAGGTAGTTGTCACGTTGGGTGACCAGAATGTAGCGCAGACGCTCCACGTCCTGGTCAGTAAAACGGCGATAGCCCGACGCCGTGCGCTGCGGTGTGATCAGTCCCTCGGATTCGAGGAAACGGATCTTGGAGACGGTCACGTCCGGAAACTCAGTCCGCAAACGCTCAAGCACAACACCAATCGACATGGTCTTTGCCGGTTTGTTGGGCTTGGCTTGCTTCGCGGCCGTTTGTTGCGGTGCGGTCTTGCGGATTGCGCTCACGTGATCGTGCTCTTCTTCTCGTGGGACGTCGGGCTAAGGATGAACGGAAAGCTTAGGCTTCCGCGGTGATGAATACGAGTCGGAACTTGCCGATCTGGATTTCATCGCCATTGGTCAGCTGCTGCGTGTTTCGCGGCTCGCGGTTGACGTAGGTGCCGTTGAGCGATCCGACGTCGACAACCTCGTAGCCATCCTCGTTGGCACGGAACTCGGCGTGACGACGAGACACGGTCACGTCATCGAGGAAGATATCCGCCTCTGGGTGGCGGCCTGCCGTGGTCGACTCCTGGTCGAGCAGGAAGCGTGCACCAGCGTTCGGGCCACGCTTGACGACGAGCAGCGCCGCACCTTCGGGGAGGTTTTCGGTTCCTGCTGCGGAATCCACAGATGCCGCGGCACCAGATTCCATCTCCTTGAGCAGGTCTGCTCGGAATACCGAGGTGGTTTCGACCTGGTTCTGCGGCGTGTTGTCGCTCATGACTAACTCCTTGACTATCGAGTCGAGATTGAGAACTTCTGCAATAGTACCGCCCAAGTCGGGATTGGGTGGTGTTTAGTGACTTAACGGAAAATATTGCCGATGCCACTAATGACCGAATTGCCTGACCCGGCAAGCGGATTATCCGAAACCATGTAGGTCCATGTGGCGCTTGGTCGCTTCCATCCTGCATCAGCAAGATGCGCCCCGGATTCATCGATATCCACGGTGTTAAAGGTTTCTACCGCTTGGTCAACCGCACGGTTGGCGAGGTCTTTGAACTCGCGCACAGCAATGCGGTGGTACTCATCGATCGGGGTCTCGCGTGCGATAGCTCGAAGGTGAATAGATTCACGGACATCGTCCATCAGCGCGAGGTGTTCGGACCACTCTGCGTCGAGGTGGAACAGCATGATTTCGCGCGCTGCTTGGTCGAGAACCGGCTGCGGTAGTTGCGACAGTTCGGCGGCGCGCTGCGGGGAGCGCTCAGAGAGTTCTCGCCACGCGGTGTCAGTATCCAAAATGGTGGCGCGACGCTCGTCGAGAATGTCGCGGTGGTCTGCGAGAAGCTTGTTGTACTTCCACGTCTGGGAGTGGATCTCCAACAGTTGGCCTTCGGTGACGCGCTGGCAGTGCTCAACGAACTGCTGGGCTCGATTGCCGGTGAGGCGCCCATCCGGTTCAGGCTGCGCAGAGAAGGATTCGTCGGCACCTCCGGTGGTGATGATGTCGTCGTCAAGGGAGACGAAGAACAGGCTTAAGCCTGGATCGCCCTGGCGCCCTGCACGGCCGCGAAGCTGGTTGTCCAAACGCGCGGTACGGTGCCGCGCGGTGCCAATGACCGCAAGACCGCCGAGGGCGGCAACTTCGGCATGATCGTTTTCGTTCGCGCCGCCGAGACGGATGTCGGTGCCGCGACCGGCCATCTGGGTCGAGACGGTGACACGTCCGATGTCGCCGGCTTCTGCGATGATGCGTGCCTCTTCTGCATCGTTTTTCGCGTTGAGCACGTTGACGTCGATGCCACGCGCCTCGAGTGCTGCCGCGAGCGCTTCAGATTCGGCCACATCATGCGTACCCACGAGCACCGGCTGGCCAGTGTGGTGGATGTGCTCAATCTCGTCGACGATGGCCGCATTCTTATCCGCCATGGTGGCGTAGATCCGGTCTGCCTCGTCGAAACGCTTGAGCTCGTTGGCTCGGTCGATAACGGAGACGTGCAGGCCGTAGAAACTGCGCAGCTGGTCGGTCGCCTCGACGGCGGTGCCGGTCATGCCGCACACGAGCGGGTAGCGGCGCATGAGCGCCTGCAGCGTGATCGAGTCGAGGATGCGCCCGCCCTCGGACACGTCGAGGCCTTCCTTTGCCTCAACCGCAGCCTGCAGCCCATCTGGCCAGCGCTGGAGTTCTGCGACTCGGCCACGTGAGGCGTCGACAAGTGCGACCTTGCCATCCTCGACGATGTAGTGGACGTCGCGGATCAGCAGCGCCTTAGCGTGGAGTGCCAAGTTCACGCGGACCAGTGTGGTGCCGATGTTCTCGTCGGAATACAGCGAGTCGATGCCCAGCAACTGCTCGATCTTCTGTGCACCTTCGTCGGTAAGAAACGCGTTGCGCCCATCTGAATCGATGGTGTAGTCCTTGTCCTCCACCAGGTGCGCGACAGCCTCGGTGATCTGCCCGGTGGCCTGCTGGGCGCCTTCGGAGCCGGCGAGGACGAGTGGAACCAGGGCTTCGTCGACAAGCACACTGTCCGCCTCGTCGACGAGTGCAACATCCGCCGGCGCCTGCACCGTCTGGTCGCGGGAAGTGATCTGGTTGTCGCGCAGGTGATCGAAGCCGATCTCGGTCACTGGGGCGTAAATGACGTCACAGCGGTAGGCCGCGATGCGCTCTTCGCGTGTCGACGACTCCGTCACCGCAGCCACCGACAACCCAAAAAACTCCACGAGCGGGCGCATCCACTCCGCGTCACGGGCCGCAAGGTAGTTGTTCACGGTAATCAGGTGGACGCGCTTGCCCTGCAGTGCGAAACCCGTGGCAGCCATCGCGCCGACCAGGGTCTTGCCCTCGCCGGTGGCCATCTGGATCACGTCGCCTTCCAGTAGGCGAAGCACCGCTTGGTTCTGCACGTTAAACGGAGTCATGCCGAGCGTGCGTTGCGACGCAACGGACAACCCGGCAAGGAAACGAGACTTGTCCTTGACCTCCCCATCTGTGACGGCGGCGCGGACGGTTTCGGCGAGCGCGGTGTCGTCGAGAAGCGAAAGCTCCTCAATGAGCCCATGTGCGTCAGCGACGACAGCCTTGGACTTCTTATTGTTGCGCTCCGCCGTGGAGCCCATGGCTTTCCAGAACCAGTCGAATTTGCCCATAAGGCTTAAGGATAATGCGGTTTGACGCAACGTTCCGCTGAAGGGGTGCGCCAACGTGCGAAATTGATGGTGACACGATTACGCTGATGGTCATAATTAAGGAGGGAAGCCAAACCATGCTGTCGATGAACGTGAAAGTCCCCTCGTCAACGGGGAAAATGATGGCAGGCACCATCGACCGACCGGACGGGCCGGCCCAGGCATACGCGATCTTCGCGCACTGCTTCGCCGGGTCCCGCCACACGCCGGGCGCATCGCGCATTTCCAAGCGCCTGACCGAGCACGGCATTGCCACGCTTCGGTTCGACTTTCCGGGCCTCGGCCAGTCTGAAGGCGAATTCAAAGACACGTCGTTTTCGCAGAACGTCGACGACATCGTCGCCGCAGCGCAGTGGCTGGAGGAGAACTACAAGGCCCCGCAGCTGCTGATGGGCCACTCCCTCGGCGGCGCGGCTGCGCTGAAGGCAGCAACCCGCCCTGAGCTGAAGAAGATGCTCAAGGCGGTGGCCACTGTGGGCGCGCCGTTCGACCCCGCCCACTCGGTGCTGCACTACGCACATTCCATCGGCGACGCCGACATGCACGGCTCCGTCCCTGTCACCCTCGGCGGGCGCGAACTGATCATCTCGCGCGAATTCCTCGAAGACCTCGCAGAGACCAACCCAGAAGAATACCTGCCGAAGTTGCGCAAGCCGTTGCTCATCGTGCACTCGCCTATCGACGTCACCGTCGGTATCGACAACGCGCAGAATATTTTCACCAAGGCCCGCTACCCCAAGTCACTTATGACGCTGGACAAGGCAGACCACCTACTCACCCGCGAAGGCACTGCACAACGCGCTGCAGACATCATCGGGTCCTGGGCCGTGCAGTACCTCCAGCCACTATTCGTACCGGCAAAGACCACCGACGACAACGCGGTGTCCTACTCTGCCCGCGGCACGAAGTACGGCGACGTGGTGCGCACCTCTAACCGCGCCATCACCACGGACCGCTCGAAGAACACCGGAGGCAAGGGCCAGGGTGTCACCTCCACAGGCCTGTACATGTCTGCACTCGCCGTGTCCTGTTCTCAGGCAGTGCGCGAGGCAGCCAAAGGCATGTCGCTTGACGACGTCCGCGTGGAAGTCAACCACAACGGCGACGGCACCTTCACCCGCCTGATCACCCTCTACGGCGACCTGACCGACGACCAGGTGGAAACCTTGCGCACCGCCGGTGCCTCATCCACCGTGGACGGCTACGTGGCCAAGGGCGAGATCGAAACAACTGCGGAGACTGCCTCGCTTGAGCGCCGTCGTCGCCAGAACCAACTGCACCGCGCAGAACGGTTGGGCAAGTAATGGCTGACGCATCCGGGCTTTGGACTGACGTGCGGGGGTTGTGCCCTTGCGGGCAGGGCCTGCCGTACGAGGCGTGCTGCGGACGCTACATCGACGGTTCGTCCGCCGCGCCCACCGCTGAAGCGCTGATGCGCTCGCGATACACCGCCTACGTGCGCGGCGCGGGCGCCTATGTCGCGGAGACTTGGGCCGATGAGACCCGGCCCGCGGACTTGGCCGTGGATCCCTCCGGGGAGCCGTTTGCCCGGCTCCAGGTGCTCGATACCGCCGGCGGCGGACCTTTCGACGCCGAGGGCGTAGTCGAGTTCGCCGCCCACCACCCCGGCGGCGTGATGCGGGAACGCTCCCGCTTCGAGCGCCGCGCCGGGCGCTGGGTCTACGTCGACGGCGTGGCCGCTGACCCGTGACCTGCCGGTTTTGGGTCCGTGTGACAGTGCTGTAATATTTTCGCAGTTACCGTTTAGGTAGCGGATCGGGCTGTGGCGCAGTTTGGTAGCGCACCACACTGGGGGTGTGGGGGTCGCAGGTTCAAATCCTGTCAGTCCGACAAAGTCGAGCCAGTGATTGATTTTCAATCACTGGCTTTCGTCGTTTCCCCATTTCAGGGCGTGTTCCACGCTACTCATCTGAAGATGGTCTTAGGTTCTGGCGTAAGTCATCCAGCCGGGTACTGGGGCGCCTCTCAAGATCTTTCGGAGCTCCGCTTCGACCTCGCCCGGGCGCTCCAGCCAATCGCTTTCCCAGACAATGACTAGCCGGATGCTGTTGCTTTCGCACACAGTCTGTTTCCTCTCATGGCGGGTCCGAATCCGAGGATCCCGGGACTCGTCGTGCCAGTACTCGCCATTGAACTCGATCCCAAGCGCTAGTTCAGGGACGAAGATGTCCAATTCCATTCCAAGGGTGAACAGACTGGAGTCATTTTCCAGCACTTCGACACCGGGGGCGTGTTCAACGACGAATGCATAAACCTCTTTTTCTGCCAGCGACCAGGGTTTGCGACAGTACGGACAGTTTCTGCCGTCCCTTCGAGACTTAATCTGCGCTCGCCACTCGTGCCCTTCCTTGCAAATCCACCACGCCTTGGAATGGGATCCGGAAAGGATCCGATCCGGGGTGTTCTTGTTTTTGGGATGCCACTCGGCGGCAACTGCGGGTGCTACCGTGGCGAGATCATTAAATCCCATAAGCACACGGCGATTCGAGCAGTACGGGCATCCCCGCCCGTGGGTGCGGCTGTTGGGGAGCTGGGAGTACTCGTGCCCAAGCGGACACAACCACCAGTACTTAGTCATGCTGCCCTTGGAAACCTCACTTGGCTTCCTTTTGCCGTTTTTCGTCGGGTGCCACTCTGCGGCAATATCCGGATGCGTAGTCGCAAGATCGTTGTACCCTGCCAGAACAGCGTTGCCAGAGCAGTAGGGGCAACCATACCCCCTCAACCGATCGCCGCTTGTCGCCTGCCACTCGTGTCGTGGATCTGCATGGCACAGCCACCAAATACGGGTCTTTCCAGCCGGAGCGACCTCCGATGGAGCCAGCCCTACGTTCTTTGTAGGGTGCCATTCATCCACTAAGTGCGGGTGCACGGTCGCTAGGTCGTTGTACCCCGCTAGAACCCGCTGGTTCGAACAAAAAGGACACCCGTAACCGAATGCCCGGTCTTTAACGGTTGCCTCCCACTCGTGGCGCGGATCCTCGCTACAGACCCACCAGGCCCGGGAGTGGGAACGAGCTGTTACGTCCTCCGGAGTGGTCCCCTTGTTTTTCGTCGGGTGCCACTGTCTTGCCAGATCAGGATTTATGGTTGCAAGATCGTTGAATCCCACCAGCAACCGTTTCCTCCCCACCGGAGAGCAGTAGGGACACCCTGCCCCTCGGGCCCGGCTAGCCACGGTCGCCGCCCACTCGTGACCACAGGCCCCATTCCACCAGACCTTACGGCCCGATCCCGTGGTCACGTCCGCTGGTCCGAGATCCCCGTTCCGGAATTCATTCCACTGAGCAGCCAGCTCGGGTAGCGCGTCGCGTAGTACCGGGTTTGCCATGTTCTACAGATCCTAGCCTCGGGGTCGATTCGTTGTTTTGGGTCAACATCGAGATCCTCATCCATAACGCCACGAGTCCATCCGCAACAATGAGAACTACGAACTCCTCCATCGTGAATCCGATCCTTCTGGTGGCTTCAGGGATGCTCACCGTTTTCAACCGGTGAGACCTTCCCAGCGCTAGAACACGGTTTCGATAGGCCGCTCCTCCGGATGCGAATCATAGGAGGTTGCCTAGGCGCTCGCGAGGCAAACGTCTCAGTGCAAGGTGCGAATCAGGGTTAGAAACGAAACATAACGTCTCTGCCAGGCCTTTCTTCTTCTGTGGAATACCTCGGTTAATGGGGGCAGATCCTGCCAGTCGACAAAGTTCTTCTGGGGGTCGGTGGTTCTTCTTGCGCGGCGTTCCTAGTCGATAGGTGCGACTCGGATCTGGTTGTCGTCGGGGTCGGCGACGACAAACGTCGTTCCGAACACGTCCTGGTGCGGCTCTTTGATGACATGGACCCCCTTGTCAGACCAGGACTGGAACACGTCCATGACTTCTTCCCCGTTGACGTTGAGGCACACTTCGGTGGTGCGTGCCGGGGCGTCGGCAAGCGCCTCCGAGTTTCCGGTCCACAGTGCGAGGGCAACACCGTCCGCCAAAGCGAACGTCACGTAGCGGGGTGAAACAAAGTCAGTCTCCAGGTCCAGGAGGTCTGAGTAAAACTCGACCGATCTATCAATGTCGGTCACGTAAACGATGAAAACGATTTCGCGGTTCATGTGGGCACCCTCTTCTTTCAAATTGAATTGGAGTCTCCCATGGTACGCGTGCTGGCGCTCTAGCAACTTCCGCCCAACTACTCAAAAATGACAGAATATGGTTGTAAATGTGTCAAAAATGAGTAGCCGGAGAATCCCGCGCGCAGTCAAAGGCGGGCTAAGCGAGATCGGCGAAGCCTTGCAACGCTGGCGCCGCCTCAACCGGCTCACTATCGAACAGGCCGCGTACCGCGCCGACGTGAGCGTGTCTACGTTGCGCCGTTTGGAACAGGGACACGGCGCAACGTTGGAGAACTTTCTCCGGGTATGCCGTGCGTTTCAGCTACTCGACCGGGTGAAAGACGCTGTTGCTCCGATGGAGCACGGCCGCGGTCGCGCTTTGATTGAGCAGATGCTCTAAGAAACGATCTTGCCGTTCGCGTCGTAAGTGTAGAACCCCTGCCCAGCTTCCAGGCCGGTCCTACCTTCTGCGACCATCGGCTTCAGCGTCGTCTCAACGAAGTCCTTCTGCCACTGCGGGGCGTTGTCGTTGGACTCGATCACGGCGACCAGGGTGCGCACGCCAATAAGGTCCATGATCTCAATCGGCCCGCGCGGGGAGCCGGTGGAGTTGCACCAGTCACGGTCGATGTCGACGGGGTCAGCGATGTCGTGGTGCAGCAGGTACATGCCGGCACTGAGCAGCGGCACCAGCAGGGTGTTCAGCACGTAGCCGGGCTGCTCGCGCTTGAGCGGGACCGGCACCATGTTGATCTGCTCCGCAAACTCCACAAGCTGGTCCACATACTTCGGGTCGGTGCCCTCGTGAGGCATGATCTCGGCGGTGTTCTGAATCCAGATGTGGTTGGCAAAGTGCAGTGCCAAGAAGCGCTCCGGCGCACCCGTCGCGTCCGCGAACTTGCTCGGCATGAGCGTCGACGTGTTGGTGGCAAAGACGGTGGTCGCCGGGGCGTACTGCCCCACTTCGGCCCACACCTTGCGCTTGAGCTCGAGGTTCTCCGGGATCGCCTCGATGACCAGGTCCGCGTTCGCTAGTGCTTCCTTTAGGTCCGAGGTCTGGGTGAGGTTTTCGTGCGCCGCCGCGATGGTTTCGTCGTTAGCGGACTCGAGCTCCGCCTTCATTTGCTCACCGATGGCGTCGAAACGCTGTTTGCCGGCCGCGAGTGCTTCGTCGTTAATGTCGTAGGACAGTACCTTCTTGCCCGCGAACGCAGAGCAAAAAGCGATCTGCGCGCCCAGGACACCTGCACCAAGTACTGTTACGTTATTGAATGTCATGCCAGTCACGTTACTCCCGTTGATGTGACTTTCACAGCAGTTCTAGTGTGAAGTTTTACGCAAGCGACGCCCGGTCCACCGCCATGAGACCTGTCGCTGCCCGCCGGCCCAGCTCCACGTAATACGCCGCGTGCCTCAACCGCGCCTCAAAGGTGTCCGACTCGAGTGCGCGCTTGACCTTTGCCGGCACACCTGCTGCAAGAGAGAACTCCGGCAACTGCTGCCCCTCCAGTACCACTGCCCCGCCGGCAATGATGCTGCCCTTGCCGATGCACGACCGCGACAGCACCGTCGCATTCATCCCGATCAGGCAGCCTGGCTCGATATGGCAACCGTGGATCATCGCAAGGTGGCCAATCGTCACGTCCTCTTCCAGCACTGTCTCCCCATCCGTGTCCACGTGCACGACTGAGCCGTCCTGCACGTTCACACGTGCACCGATACGGATTGCCCCCACATCGCCACGGATGACCACGCCGGGCCAGATGTTGGCGTCCTCACCGATCTCTACGTCGCCGATAATCGTCGCCTCGTCAGAAATGTACGCCGATGGATGAATCTTGGGGGTTTTGCCCTCGAAGCTATAAATCATGCGTTCCAGTGTGCCGGAATTGCCCAACGCGTGGCGCTGAAACGTGCGTAACCGCGCCTGTTCGGGTGGTCGTCGTCAAGCAGTGCGCTACTGCTGCGTCGCCCGGCCGAGCCGGAAGAACTTCAGCATGGCGTCGGTGGCGAAGCCTTTCGGCACCGTCCCAGATGAGTCACCGGCGCCGCCTGGCCACACGTGGGGGCCATTTTCGATGCGGTAGTGGGCAAGTTCGGCGTCGCAACCTGTCCACGCCTCGCGGATAACGCCAGGGGCTACCTCAATGTCTTCGTGGCGGGCGTCGCAGTGGTTGCGCGACGCGGACTCGTGAAGCATTTCCTCCACCGAGTTGTATGCCGTGGCGTGGCGTTGCCCGCCGTTGTAGGCAATGACATTGTCGCCCGTGCCGTGCAAATCGACGTGCATCATCGGGATCTGGGAACAGCCTGCAGAAACGCGTTGATAATATGCGCCTGCAACCGTGGCAATGCCTGTGAATGCCTGTGGTCGTTGGCAACCCACAAACGCGGCGAAGCCCCCACCGTTCGAGAACCCCGCCGCAAAAATACGGGAGCGGTCAACTGAAAACTCACCTTCAATCTCAGCCAGGACGGCGTCGACGAACGCCAGGTCTTGCTGCCCGGAGGTTGAGGCGTATGGTGCAGGCGCCCAGGCGGAGTCTTTGCCGTCGAGGTACGCCACGATGGCGTCGGCAGCATCGAGCCCTGAGTTCTTCCGTATCCTTTCGGCGTCTTCCTTGTAGCCGTGGAACACGAAGATGACGGGCAGTCGGTCGCGCTGACGGGCACCCGCGGGCATGGAAACGATGTAGTCGCGCTTCAACCCACCCGCGGTGATGTTGCGATGATCAACCCCGGCTGGACCCCACGGTTCGACCTCTCGCACGTCGTCCGCAGCGGGCAGTGCTTTGGTTGTTACCCCGGGTTCCTTGACGCTTCCGTCCCCTCCGGAGCAGCCGGTGAGTACGAGCAGGACTGTGGACAACGCCGCCGCGGTGACGGTTGAAACTTTGCCCATTACGTCTGCTGCTCCGGATAAAACACGACAGGTAGATTAGTGCATCATGCCAATAAGCGGAACACAGCCAGGTCCGAGCAAGAAGTCGCAGCCGACCTTTCGTGACCGCGCTCACCAACACACCGCGGCGAGTGCGTTTGTGCGCGATGCGGATCGCTACCACGACGCGCGTCCGTCGTATCCTCGTGAGGTTGCCGAGTTGTTCGACGGCGCCGATGTCGTGTGCGACGTCGGCGCCGGCACTGGGAAATTAACGCAGTTGCTTATCGACGACCACCGCACCGTCTACGCCTGCGACCCCTCCCCCGACATGACACGCGTACTCCATCACCAGTTGCCGGAGGTGCCCGTGTGGCGGGCGACGGCGGAAGCGACGGGGCTCGCGGACAATGCCGTCGATGCGATCGCGTGCGCACAGACCTGGCACTGGGTAGACCCGGCAGAGGCCAGCGCTGAGACAGACCGCGTCATCCGCGATGGCGGTTGCCTTGTCCTGTGTTGGAATACGCTCGCGGTACATCACCCTTGGGTGCTGCGGCTCAGCCGCATCATGCACTCGGGTGATGTGCAGCGCGAAGGCTTCTACCCCACCGTGCACGCCCCGTGGCAACTCGAGCGCGAGGTTCGCACCGAGTGGGTGGACCAGATCCCGGTCGAGCACTGCTTCGAGCTCATGGCAACACGCTCGTACTGGCTGAAAGCCTCCAAGCGCACCCGAGCAAAGATGGAGGCGAATCTGACGTGGTACCTCTACGAGCGCCTCGGGTTCGATGAGGGACAAATCATCCCGCTGCCCTACCGCACGGACGCGTTTGTGTACCGGCGATAGAGCGGGCTGCTAAAACAAATCGGTCCGCTTCTCAATCCCGAAGAAGTCGAAGATCTCCTCGGTCACGTCGATGCCACGATGCGCAGCCCACGGTCCGGTAGGCCACTCGTGGCCCATGCCCTCCACTCGGTGGTGCAGGGTACGAGCCTTGTCGCTGTTGCGACGCTCAAACGCGGCAACCACTTCGGGAGCGCCGAGAATGCCGTCCTCAGCGGGGCTTCCGTATCCCGGCCGGACCTCGCCGTTATATGGCACTACGTCGTCGTGGGTGCCGTGGATGTTGAGGTAGTCCACCGGCTCGGCTGCCTCGATCTGCGCCTCGGTGCAGCGCACAGCCGCAGACACAGAGGCAACACCCGCGAAGGTATCGCTGAGCGTAGACAAGTAGACCGCGAGACCGCCACCATTGGAGAAACCAACGGCGTAAATGCGTTCGGGGTCGATGTCGAAGTGTTCGCTGGTTTGGGCGATGATGTCGTCGATACGCGCCTTGTCCTGCTCAATCGTGTTCAGCGCATACGGCGCAGGAGCCCACGCCAGACCGGCACCCGTCGGCGCAACGACCACTGCGTTGGCCTGCACGAGGCCGGTACCGCCGAGGAAGTTCCGCCCATTATCGCCACGACCGTGCAGCGCAACAATCAGGGGCAACGGCCCCTTCGGATCTGAGGGCGCGGAATAGACCGTCGAGTCCATAGTCCTGCCTACTTCTTTCCGCGACGCTCACGCACACGCACCGCGATGCGCACCGGAGTGCCGTGGTAGCCGAACTGCTCGCGGAACTTGCGCTCAAGGTAGCGGCGGTAACCGCCATCGAGGAAGCCCGTGGTGAACAGAATGATTGTCGGCGGGCGCGTCGTCGCCATGGTGGCAAAGAGCAGCTTGGGCAGACGGTTGTTCTTCATCGGAGGCGGGTTCGCGGCAATCGCCTCACGCAGCCAGTTGTTGAGCTGGCCGGTAGAGATGCGCTTGTCCCAGTTCTCCAGCGCTTCCTTCATCGCTGGCTCCAGGCGGTGCAGACCACGACCGGTGTCCGCGGAAATGTTGAGCTTGGTTACCCACTTCAACTGGCCCATGGTCAGGTCGAATTCGCGGTCGAACTCGTAACGACGATCCTCGTCCATCAGATCCCACTTGTTAAAGCAGATCACCATGGCCTTACCGGCTTCGAGCACCATCGAGATCACGCGCTGGTCCTGCTCGGAGATCTCCTGGGAGGCGTCGATGAGCACCACACACACTTCAGCGGCCTCGATCGTGCCGCGAGTGCGCAGTGATGCGTAGTACTCGTGGCCCTGGGCGTTCTTAACTTTCTTCCGCAGGCCGGCGGTATCGATGAACGTCCAAAGGTCCTCGTCCAACTGCACCAACTCGTCGACCGGGTCGACGGTGGTGCCGGCGACGTTGTCCACGACAGAGCGATTGGACTTGGTCAGCTTGTTCAGCAGGCTGGACTTGCCCACGTTCGGGCGGCCCACAAGTGCAACACGTCGCGGGCCCTGAGTGACCGACGCGGCAGCACGCGGAACCTCGGGGAAGTTGCGCAGGATCTCATCGAGCACGTCGGCACCGCCGCGGCCGTGCAGCGCAGAGACCGGCCACGGATCGCCAAGACCCAGCGAATAGAACTCGGCGACCTCGCCCCACTGACTGTCGGACTCAAACTTGTTTGCAACGAGGATGACAGGCACCTCAGCGCGCTGCAGGTTGCGGGCCATCACCATGTCTGTCTCGGTCACGGTGGTCTTTGCGTCGACAACCATGACGATGACGTCCGAGGTCTCCATGGCTGCCTCGGACTGGCGCGCGATCGAGGCGTGGATGCCCTTTGCGTCCGGGTCCCAGCCACCGGTGTCCTGCACCCAGAAACGACGTCCGTTCCACTCCGCCATGTAGCTCACACGGTCGCGGGTCACGCCGGGATGGTCCTCCACAACTGCTTCACGACGACCCAAGAACCGGTTTACCAGCGAAGACTTACCCACATTCGGGCGGCCTACGATAGACACCGTCGGCAACGCTTCCTTGACCACGTCCGGGCGGATGATGCCGTATTCGGCTTCGATTTCGGCCCATTCTTCGTCGGTGTAGTCGTCGGTCTCGTCGCCAGCATCGGTATCGTCGCCGAAGTCGGCCTCGCTGAACTCCGACTCATCGAAGTCCTCGAGGTCGTCGTAGTACTCAGCGTCGTCCGCATCGACCTCATAGGCTTCAAGGTCGTCGTAGCCAGAGGCATCGATGCCGGGTTGGATGAATTGAGTCTCCGGCTCGAGACCGTCTTCAATGTTCCTCTTGTCGCTCATCGTGCGCTCCTTTCCACCACGGCAGTCAGCGCAGCGAGCACCTCATCCGGGGTCATTTCAGACGTATCCACGATCTCGGCGTCGTCAGCGGGACGCAGCGGGCTGGTCTTGCGTGACGAGTCCGCCTCGTCGCGCCGCTTCACATCCGCCAACACTGCATCAAAGTCCACGTCACGGCCAGCGGCTACATCCTGATCGAAGCGACGCTTCGCACGTACTTCAGCGCTTGCCGTCATGTAGACCTTTGCCGGAGCATCCGGCAACACGACAGTGCCGATATCGCGGCCCTCCACGATCGCGCGGCCGGCCTCGCGGGCCAACTTGCGCTGCAGTTCCACAAGGTTCACGCGGACCTGCGGGATCGCAGAGACCGCAGAAACGTGCTGGGTGACTTCCGGTCCTCGGATCTCGCGGGCAACATCCTCACCTGCAAACAACACTGCGGTGGAATCCGGATCGTCGGATACCTCAAGCGGCAGATCAGCGGTCGCTTCGATCACCGCATCCGTATCAACCGGGTCGACACCAGCGCGCAAGACGGCCAGGGTGGCAACGCGGTACATCGCACCCGTATCCACATACTTCGCGTCGAGCTTCTTCGCTAACGCGCGACACATCGTAGATTTACCGGTGCCGGACGGGCCGTCCACTGCGAGAATCAGCCCGCCGTCAGCCAAGTTGGAAATCTTCTGGTCTGCCATTACATCCCCACCGCCTTGTACAGCGACGCAAGCTCGGAGGAATTGAGCGCACGCATCATGCCTGGCTTCATCTCGCCGAGCTGGACCGTGTGGAACTTGGTGCGAACCAGTCGTTGCACCGGGAAGCCAGCTTCCTTCAGCATGCGGCGCACAATGTGCTTACGGCCTTCGTGGAGCTCCACTCGGATGATCGACTGCCCATTGTGGACATCCACGATCTGAGCGTAGTCGGCCTTCGCGGGGCCGTCGTCAAGCTCAATGCCCTCCTTGAGCTGCTTGACCAGCGCATTGTTCGCCTCACCCAGGACAGTGGCCATGTAGGTCTTCGACACCTCGTACTTCGGGTGCATCAGACGATTCGCCAGTTCACCGTCGTTGGTCAACAGCAACAGGCCCTCCGTGTTGGCGTCGAGGCGTCCCACGTGGAACAGACGCTGACCCGCGGCGGTGCGCTCCGAAAGGTAGGAGCCGACCGAGGTGCGGTCAAGCTCATCCTTCATCGTCGAGTGCACGCCACGCGGCTTGTTAAACACGAAGTATTCGTGCTCCTCGTTGACGTTGATGCGCTCCCCGTCCACGCGAATGATGTCCACGTTCGGGTTAACACGCATGCCTTGCACGTTGACGATCTTGCCGTTGACCTCAATGCGGCCCTGGTCGATCATGGCCTCTGCGTGACGACGAGACGCCACACCTGCCTGCGCCAACACCTTCTGCAGACGGATCCCCTCAGTTTTGCGGGTCTTATCCTGCGGGTTGTCGTCCCACCAGTTGTCATCCAGCGGGTGGAGCTCATTCTTCGCGGCATTTGCGCGTCGCTTGTCCAAACGGACATTCTGCTTCTTTGCCGGCTTCGCGTACGAGATGTAGAACGTTTCGTCCTTCTCGGGCTTGTCCGGTGTGCCGTCTCGGCGAGCGGGAGGAGTCATGTTTCCTCAATTCCTTTTCAGTCGTATGCGGTTTTTGGGCCGATCCTACCAGGCATCTTCGATTGCATCGATGTCCGGAAGCAGTGGCGCAAGGTCAGGAAGGCGCTCAAGCGAGTCAATGCCCAGAAGTTCGAGGAACAGCTCCGTCGTCACATAGCGGTGTGCGCCAGATTCTTGCTCAGGATCAACCTCCGCAATCAAGCCGCGCAGCGCAAGGGTGCGCATGACGCCATCAACATTGACCCCGCGCACTCCGGCAACCTGCGAGCGCGTCACCGGCTGGCGGTAAGCAACCACTGCGAGCGTCTCCATTGCCGCGCGCGAGAGTTTCTTCTGCGTGCCGTCGAGCAAGAACGCCTCGACCGCATCGGCATTTTCGGGCCGGGTATACAGCCGCCAGCCCTCTGCGGTCTCACGCAAATCAATACCACTGCCACGGGTGTCGAGTTCTCGCGACCACGCGCGAAGGTGATCCGACACTTCCGCAGTCGTTGCTCCGAGCGCACCCGCGAGGTCCTCCACGGACACCGGCGTATCGACGACCAACAGCACCGACTCAATCCGCGAACGCAACTGCGCAACCATCGGCATGTCTTCCATACCGCCGAAGTGTAGCTGCCGGTACTGAATCGGCGCCTAGTTCCAGTTCGACGCCGCAACGACCGCCGGATCGACCTCAAGCCCGGTCCAGGACACGTCAAGTTGGCCAAGCGCTTCGGGCTGCTCTGTTTCCACCGCGCGGGCCTTGTACAACTCCAGCAGGGCGAGGAACCGGCCGACCACCTCCATGGACCTCGTGCAATCGCGTGTCAGTGCGGCGAACGTCATCCAGGTACCTGAGCCGGCGAGCTTGAGTGTATCCAGGATCTTGCCCGCCTGCTCAGGCACGGACACAGCAACGGCGTGCAGGTGGTCAGTGCGTACTTCCTCCGGCGGCTTAGGCCGGAAAACACTGGCCGCAAGTTCCGCGAAACTCGCCGCTGTATGGCCGAGTTCCACCGGAGGCAAAAGGTCCACGAACCGGGGCTCCATGGATACGGCACGCGGGTGTCGTCGATTAGCAGATGCTTGCCACATAGCAAACTGGTCAGCAACCTGCTGATATGCGCGGTACTGCAGAAGACGTGCGAACAGGAGGTCCCGGGCCTCCAGAAGGTCGTAGTCTTCCTCCAGGTCATGATCACCACGTGGCAACAGCCGCGCAGTCTTCATGTCCAACAAGGTGGCCGCGACCACGAGGAACTCAGTGACCTCGTCAAGCGACTCCGTCTGCCCCAACGCACGGGTATACGCAATGAACTCGTCGGTCACCTCGGCGAGCGCAACCTCGGTCACGTCGAGTTTCTTCGCCTGAATCAAGCTGAGCAGCAGATCAAACGGCCCCTCGAAGTTATTCAGCGCGAGGGTAAAGCCCGTGATCTCCGGCTGGGGGTACTGCTCAGGTGCCTGGGCCACTAGCTAGTGCGCTCCAACACCTCAAGGGCCAGATTGCGGTACTGTTCCGCACCTTGCGAGTTGGGAGCCCACGTAATAATCGGCTCACCCGCGACCGATGTCTCCGGGAAACGCACGGTACGGGTAATCACGGTGTCGAAGACGCGGTCGCCGAACACCTCAACTACACGATCCATGACCTCACGGGCGTGGGTCGTGCGACGATCAAACATAGTGACAAGGATGCCCACGATGTCCAGGTCGAAGTTGATGCGGTCGCGCACCTTTTCCACGGTATCGGTGAGCAGCGCGAGACCTCGGAGCGAGAAGTACTCACACTCCATGGGGATGATCACGCCCTGCGAGCACGCCAACGCATTCACAGTGAGCAAACCGAGCGACGGGCCACAGTCCAGGATGATGAAGTCGTACTCCCCGCGCACCGGGCGCAGCGCACGAGCTAGCGTGTGCTCGCGGCCGACTTCGTTGACCAGTTGGATTTCAGCCGCAGACAGGTCAATATTCGCGGGTACCAGATCAAGCCCGGACACGTTTGAGCGCTTGATCGCCGCGTGAATGCTGGCAGTGTTGTCAAACAGCAAGTCGTAGACCGTGACCTGATCCTCCTCATAGGACACACCAAGGCCAGCGGAGAGTGCACCCTGCGGGTCGAGGTCTACCAGTAGCACCTTGCGCCCTTGCTCTGCCAAGCATGCACCGAGATTGATAGTGGACGTGGTCTTACCCACGCCGCCCTTTTGGTTCACCATCGAGATGATGGTTGCGGGACCGTGCCGCTCAAGCTCCTTCGGCTTGGCAAACTCACGCCACGGCCGACCCGTCAAAAACGTCTTCTGGTCAGCCGCGTCAAACAGCGCCTCGTCCGCCATGGCCGATCCTTCCCTCGATCACGTCTAAACCCTTGACTGCAGTCATCTTACAACGCTGTGATTAGACCTGCCCACGGCTTCGCTTCCGAAGGAAGATAATCAGCAGCGCAAGTGCCGCGATAAGCGCACCACCACCAATGATGAGCGGGACAAGATCACCTACCGACGAACCCGAGTCAACGCTATCGCCTTGACCTTTGTTGTCTGCTCCCGCATACGGGTTTTCTTCATCCGTTTCGGCAGCCTGCTCAACCGGAGCATTCGTCGACGTAATCACCGCGACAAACGTCGCCGCGCCGTTCTCCACGACCTCCATAATGAACGGGTTGTCAGGCGTCTCGCCTTCCGGGTACGTCAGCGTCAACGTGCGCCCCGCGACGTTCACGTCACGCTTGACCCCTTCGATGATGTTGCCGTTGACATCGAGGTAACGCAGTTTCGCATTCGACGAGTCGTAGTTGGCGTATTTCATCAAATCGCGCGCCTTGCTCAGGGGCACTTTGACGACGATCTCGTTGCCGTGAATCTCTCCCTCGAAATCGAGGCGCTTCGCATCCGCGGTGTCCGCCTTTTCCGCTGGCTTACGCTCAGGGCGATTGACGGCGCCGCTGCCACTGCCTGCACCCGCACCGGATCCGCCGTTCGAGGCTTCACCGTTTGCGTCGCCACCGCCGTTTGCGCCACCGCCACCGTTGTCTTCGGCGTGGCCTCCACCACCGTGGTGCTCGGTGTTTTCTCCAGCGCCACCGCCCGCAATTTCGTCTGCATCAGTTGCCTGTCCGCCGCCCACAGCGACGAGGTTAACTGTCGCCGTGTAACCGCCGGCGCTCGCAGGCACTGCTGCGGTCGCGCCCTCTTCCGCTGGAGCGGTCACCGACACCGACGTGCCATTGGATGTGACCACCCAGCCGCCTGCGGAGTAATTCACATCCACCGGCACGCCCACATCAACCGTCGTCGTCTGCCCCGCAGGCACGGTGATCTCCGAGGGAATCATGTTCGCCACTGCATCCGGGCTTAACCCGCCCGGGATCTGCGCCGAGGCAGGGTGTGCTCCCACACCTCCGCCAAGCCCCACGGCAAGCAGCAGGGCTGCCGGCACCGCAAGTGTTGCGCGACGTGCTCGTGCAAATGTGTACTCACTCATAAGCGCAAAAGCTTACGCACGTGGATGCGAACTACGCCAAACCTCGCGCAGGCTATCTGCTGTGACATGTGTGTAAATCTGCGTAGTCGTCACTGAAGCGTGCCCCAACAATTCCTGCACGGAGCGCACATCTGCGCCACCTTCCAGCAGATGCGTGGCAAACGAGTGCCGGAGCGTGTGCGGGGAGATCTCTTTGTCTATCCCCGCACGCTCCGCAGCCTGCTTGATTACAGTCCAGGCGCTCTGGCGAGTTAAGGCTCCACCGCGCCTATTCAAGAACAACGCGTGTGACTTCCCGGTGGCGAATACGGGTCTGCCTCGCACGAGGTACGCCTCGATCGCATCTTGTGCATGCCGGCCGAGCGGGACGAGGCGCTGCTTACTTCCCTTGCCAGTCACGGTCAGAATGCCTTCAGTATCTATTGCGGCTGTCGCATCATCGACGCTCAGATCAAGCACCTCAGAAACTCGCGCACCTGTGGCGTATAGCGTTTCCAACAGCGCCTTGTCGCGTAGGCCGAGGGGCTGTTCGGTCGGGCAGGCATCGAGAAGCGTCGCCACCTCCCCAATGCTCAAAGTGTCGGGTAGCTTCTCGCCAGCTGACGGTGGGGAAACTTCGGCAGCGGTATCTGCCGGCAATACGCCTTCTTCTACGCCAAAGCGGTGCAAGCCTCGGGCGACAGTCAGCGCACGCGCAGCCGAAGATGCCGCGAGGGGGCGTGCGCCGTCCACCCCGCGGCGCAAGTCAGCAACGTACGCCTCTACATCGGTGGCACTGACTGTTGCCAAGTCGCTTTTCCCAGCGGCTGCCAACCATCGTGTGTACCGGTTGACGTCGCGGGTGTAGTTACTCAACGTGTGAGGGGAGACTCCCCGCTCAACAGCGAGATGCTGCAACCAGCGCGCAGCTAGTTCGTCGGCTTTTACCGCCATCTAGATGCGCTTCATATCCGGCACGATGCCACGCTCGGCTCGCCGCTTCGGCAGCGATTGCGGGCGCAACTCGAATGGCTCCGACACATCACGTGGCTGCGCTTTACCCTCTGCGACGCGGCAAGCAGCCAAAATGCCGCCCACGGCGATTGAGTTCACAATCTCGCCTCGAAGCACCATTTGTGCGGCCTCGCTCAGTGGCACCCACCGAAAGTCCATGTCGGCTTCTTCGTCCTCGGCGTCCGGGCGTTCCACCTCGCGCAGTTGCTTTGCGACGAATACCCGCACCGCCTCTTCCGCAAATCCCGGAGACGTCACCAAATCCACCAGCACGCCCCACTGCTCAGCCTCGAGACCGGCTTCCTCAACCAGTTCGCGCTTCGCGCATACCAACTCGTCTTCTTCGTACATGTCCAGAAGCCCCGCAGGCAGTTCAAGCAGCCGCTTGCCTACGCTGTGCCGGTACTGCTCGACGAGCGCGACGCGCCCGTCGTCGTCAAGTGCAACTACTGCCACTGCGCCGAAATGCTCGACGATCTCACGGTTAGCTGGCTTGCCACCCGGCATGACCACACTGTCGCGGCGCACAGCGATGATTGGGGCGTCGATCAGTACCTCGGAGGACTCGACGGTAAATTCGTGGCTCACTCTGCCACCGCCAGCACTGAAGAAATCCTGCCGGACTCGTAGCTCACGTTGCCTACCGTTGTCACGCCGCGCAGTTCCTTTGGCGCGATGTCTTGACTAGTCAGCACGGTTTTGCCTGCATGGCCAAGTGCTTCCGCAAGGTCCTGCACCAGCTTCGCACCGAAGTCTCCGCCGGCGTCACCGGAGGCGCCATCCACAATCACGACAGCCTCCGCGGGCACGATCTCACCTTTCGTCTCGACGAAACCGGATTGTTGCAGCGTGTCAATTACGATTTTGCGATCCGAAGCCTGTGCTGGCGCTTCCTTCGTCTCAGGGTCGATCAACATAATCGACGCCAACGACTCACCCGCATGGGTGCCCGGTGAACGGTTCTCCACGCTCAACTGCGCACCGGACGGCAACGTCGACGCAATCACCGTGGACAACTCGTCGGCAGAGTTTTGCGACGTAAACTTCTCTGTCAGTTTCAACTCACCAGCATCGGAAGCGCCCGCCGCGTTGAGCAGCCACCGCACGGAATCAACATCGATATCGGCGGCCGTATGCGTACGCACGATAGCGACCGGCACCTCTTTGAGCGCTCCAGAGACGATGGACACCGACTCACTGCCCAGAAGAGCATCGGCAGCATCAAGCCGCTGCTGCGCTTCGCTGCTCTCCTTTGTCGGTTCCTCGGCTCCATCACCATTCGCGTTCCGGTCGATGTCGCTGAGAAACGCACCATTGAACAGATCCGGGCCGCCAGGAATAGCCGGCGCGAGTACCGAGGCCCCCAACACCACGCCGAGAGCTAACCCCCAACACAGACCAGCAGTGACAAGCCCACCCGTCCCTTTTTGCTTTCCCACGGTTTACTCCCCTTCCCCTGCCGGAATCCAGCCGCGCACCGTGTTGGCAACTGTGTCCCAGGTATTGACCAGGTTGTCGGCGAACGTCCCATTTCCGCCAAGCCCAACGACGAGAATGACGGCGGCAGCAGCGACCAGCAGGCCGAGTAACGCCCAGGCCCATGCGACACCGCTGGTGGATTCGACTGCGTAAAGATTCTCAATAACCGTAGAATCAACAACCTTGCGGCCGGCCTTCAAGCGAGCAAGCAACGCAGCCGGATCGGCATTCGCCGGGTCCGTGAGCATCCCGTCCAACTCCACCGGCTCGCCTACGGTGACAATCGTCTCCGCATCATGGAACGCAGCAAGCAAGATCGCGAGGTCTGTCGGCGAATCAGTCGCTGTTGGGAACGTCATCGCACCCACACCCAAATCTTGGATACGCTCCAAGCCAGGCGCATAACCGTCTGGGTCAGCCGGCAGAATCACCCGTGCTTCAGAACGCAAGTTCTCCGACGCGACATCCGCGGGGTCACCGACAATGAAATCAGCGGCATAACCCATCTCTGCCAGCGTGTTCGCGGCGCTTCCCACACCAATGATGACCGGGGTGTACTCCCGCATAAAGTTGCGGATGCCTGTCAGACGGCGCCGCGTGTCATCTCCTGGAGAGACAACAACGACCTTGCGGTCCGCCATTGCGTCGCCAAGTTCGGGTGCGCCGACACCGTCGATAAGCAACGGCGCTTCCGAGTGGATGAACTCAATGGTGTTGCCGAAATAGGCTTCCATGTTCTCCACGAGACCTTGCTGTGCCTCAGCGAAGGAGTTGTCCACCTGCTCACGTGTGACACGCTGTGCAACACCGACGTCTTTCCTTCCGACGGTGATCGTCCCCTCTGGCGTGACCGTGACCTTCTTGCCGTCGCGGATCTTCTCGCGAACAGCGGCGTCGGCCACTTCGAAGATCGGAACGTTGGCGTCGAGAAGCAAATGCGGACCGAACGTCGGTAAGGATCCAGTGCTGTACGGCGCAAGATTGATCACCGCAGCAGGACGGCGGGCAATGAGCTGCTCTGCTAAACGACGCTGCATGTCCGGCGCATCCACAATCGCAATATCGCCCTCATGCAGGCGAGCAAGGCCTTTGCCCCGCGGTGTGCAGTCGCGCAGCGTACCGCGCAATTCCTGCGCGGGCGCTTCCCCAGTTCCAACAGTCATAGCGACCATTGTGCAACGTTGACCTGCCAGAACTGTGGAGGCGCGCGGGCTACGCCCGCATTTCCTCCACTTCGCGCTGCGCACGCTTGAACAATTCTGCCGCGTGGGCACGCCCTGTATCCGAATCATCAAGGCCCGCCATCATGCGCGCGAGCTCCTCAATCCGCTGCTCGTCAGTCAGATTGCCCACACCCGACGTCACCGCCTCGTCGCCCACGTCCTTTGACACATGCAGGTGCGTGTTCGCATACGCCGCAACCTGGGGCAAGTGCGTAACGACGATGACCTGATGCCTCAACGCCAACCTCGCCAAACGGCGCCCAATCTCCACCGCAGCACGTCCACCGACACCAGCGTCCACCTCATCAAAGACCAGCGTGCCGCCCGCAGACGACTCCGAAAGGATCACCTCAAGTGCCAGCATGACTCGTGAGAGCTCACCACCAGATGCGCTCGTGGCCAACGGCTTTGGCTCCAACGCGCTGTTCGGTGCGAGCGTGATCTCCACAGCGTCCGCACCATCGCGGCCAAACTTGGCCTCCGCCAGCTCGACGCGCAGCTGCGCCTTCGGCATGGCAAGCCCGTGAAGCTCTTCCGTCACCGCCTCCCCGAGGTTTTTGGCAGCCTTGTTGCGTGCCTTGGTCAACGCTGCCGCTCGCTTTTTTAGTTCGGCTTCAAGATCAGCAACGCGGCGCTTCAGCTCGTCGATAGCTTCTTCTGACGTATCAATCTTGCTCAGCCGTTTCCCGGCCTTCTCTCGCCACGCCAACACACCCGCGATGTCCGGAGCATATTTTCGTGTGAGCCCCTTGAGTTCCTGTTGGCGCTGCAGAAGGCGCTCTAGCTCATCCGGGTCGGTCGGAAGATCTGCGGTGAAACTACCGAGTTCCGCAGACACATCCGCAAGCACACCGGCGACCTCCCCGAGGCGCACACCAAGCTCCCGTAACTCCTCGTCACTAGCTCCTACCAACGCCGCCTGCGCCCTGCCAACAAGGTCTGATGCAGCTTCTTCCGCCTCTGCGCTGTAGCCGCCGACGGCTTCAGCACCATCAATTGCCACCAGCGCGGTCTGGGCGGCCTCACGCAGCGCATCAACATCCTGAAGACGGTTAATGGTTGCAACGAGATCGGCATCTTCGCCGTCTACGGGTGCAACTGCGTCGATTTCCTCGATTGCAAACCGCAGCCGGTCCATCTCCTGTGCCAACTCAAGGCGTTTCTCGGTGCGGTCCTTCAGATCTTTCGCTGCCTCCCGCCACTGGACATAAACATCGCGATAGGAGGAAAGCTTCTGAGCGATCGCCGGGTCGAACCGGTCCAACGCCGCCAGCTGCTGTTCCGGCGCGAGAAGCCTCAACTGGTCGTTCTGGCCATGAATCGTGAGCAGATGCCCAGCAAGATCACCCAGTGTCGCGGCCGGAACCTTTCGGCCTCCTAGGTGAGCGCTCGATCGCCCCGTCGCTTTCACAGCACGTGAGACGACGTATTCGCCGTTTTCATCAGGCCCTGCACCAGCGCCCTCTGCAATCGCATGCACGGCGGACAATGTCGATTCCGGCAGATCTGCGATGCTGAGCGCGCCTTCCACCACAGCTTCCTGCGCCCCGGTTCGAACTCGGGAGGCATCAGCGCGGCCTCCTGTCAGCAGCCGCAAGCCGGTGACAACCATGGTCTTACCTGCACCGGTTTCACCGGTGAGCACCGTCAACCCAGGAGCAAGCTCCGCCGAGGCATGACGGATCACGCCCAAGTTCGAAATCGCGATCTCTGCGAGCACTCTGCCTCCCTACGCATCAACGCCGCGTACACCACGACCCGTCCGCGGGCCGCGCCAGCCGGACACCGGCAGCCGGAACTTATCCACCAGCCTGTCGGTGAACGGTTTGTCGTCCAAGCGTACCCACCGCACCGGACGCGACCCCCTACTTACTTCAACCCTCGAACCAGGAGGCACCGGGATGCGACGGAACCCATCCATTACCGCCATGGCACTCGACGTCGTGTGTTCTGACTCCACAGCAACCGTCGAGCGCGGCGAGACAACAAGTGGCTTTGCAAACAACGCATGTGCGTTATTCGGCACCACCAGCAGCGCATCGAGTTCTGGCCACATCACCGGACCGCCAGCAGAAAACGCATAGGCTGTGGATCCGGTCGGCGTGGCCACCAGTACGCCATCGCAGCCAAACGACGACACAGGCCGAAAATCAACCTCCAACGTGGCATCAAGCACCCGGGTACGGTCCAGATTCTCCACGCTGCATTCATTCAGCGCCCAATCCGTCCCGACGACCTGCCCCTCTTGGTCGATGACTGCCACGTCGATGGTCATTCTGTCGACAACGCGGTACGTCTTATCGACGACCTGCCTCACCGACTCCTCAAGACTCTCCGCGTCACCTTCTGCGAGGAACCCGACATGTCCGAGGTTGACTCCCAACACCGGAATATCCTGCGCCCGGGCATGCTCTGCGGCGCGCAGAAATGTTCCATCTCCGCCGAGCACCAGCACCAGCTCGCAGCCAAGCGCCGCATTGTCGTCAGCAGCGGCACGTGTCAGCCCACTGAGCACCGGATGCGTCTCAATCGCATCCATCTGTTCCTGTTCAAGCAACCGCACCGTAATGCCGGCTTCCTGGAGCATCTCCGCAGCCCTCGCTGCGGACGCGATATTCGACTCGCGGAACAAGTGCGGAACCAACAAGATCTCACGCTCAGCCGTCATTGCGGCCCCTCCTTCACGGCCTTTTGGACTGCGGCGGCGAGGGAATCGTCGTCAAGCATTGCCTCGCCTCCATCCTTTACAAGCCACAGGAAGTACTCCACGTTACCGCTCGGCCCTGGCAGAGGCGACGCAGCCACCCCACGCACGCTGAGCCCCAGCCCCTGTGCGAACTGGGCGACATCCACAGTGACTTCTTCGCGCAACTCCTGTGAACGGACAACGCCACCAGAGCCTAAACGGTCCTTGCCAACCTCAAATTGAGGCTTGACCATCGGCAACAAGTCAGCGCCATCCTCAAGACATTCCACCAGTGCCGGCAACACCAGCTTCAACGAGATGAAAGACAGGTCGCCGACCATCAGGTCCGCGAGTCCACCCATCATGTCCGGCGTCAGGTTTCGGATATTCGTCCGATCGAGCACCCGCACCCGCGGATCGTTCTGCAAGCGCCACACGAGCTGACCGTAGCCAACGTCCACGGCAACAACCTCACGTGCGCCGTTTCTGAGCAACACGTCTGTAAACCCACCTGTCGACGCGCCAGCATCCAGCGCCCTACGCCCTTCGACGCTCAGGCCACGTGACCCGAAGGCTTCCAGTGCGCCAAGTAACTTGTGCGCGCCACGAGACGCCCAGTCATCAATGTCCTCGACATTGACGCGTATCGACGCCTCTGGCTCTACCACTGTCGCCGGCTTCGACGCCACAAACCCACCGACCTCGACACGGCCCTCCTTGATCCACGTTTGAGCCTGCTCGCGCGAACGTGCAATCTTGCGGCGCACAAGCTCTGCATCCAAACGCCTCCGTTTGGGCGGCATTAGCTGTTCCTTTCTTGCAACGCATGCCCCAGTACCGCATGCGCGCGCGTCAGTGCGTCAACCTCATCGGCAAGCGATTCAGTATCTTCCGCGAGAATCGCTTCAAACTGTGACGTGACCTCCTCAGGCGTCGTATGCGGCGCCCGCGGATCCCTGGGCATGGGTGGCTTCATGTCACCACCACTGAGCTGTAGCAGCTTCAGCAGCCTCTGAGTTGGGCCGCACAAACTCCGGTGGAGTCTCCATATGCCACGCGACCTCCAAAACCGTGCGCAGGGCCTGAATCGGTGTCGCACCATCCTTGCCGTAGCTCAAAATGATGTCGTTGCCGTCGATACGTGCAGCGAAACCGCCCTGCGGTCCCGGACGCAAAACCTCTGGGTCCTCGTTGAGTCCGCGCATATCCTCCGCGATAAACGTCGGTCGCTGCTCCTTGGGCGCCTCCATGAGCGCCAACGGGCCAGAAACACCGGTAAGCACGTGCAGCGACGGAATCCCCGCCGCAACGCCACCTGCAATATCAGTATCTAGCCTGTCTCCCACGGCAAGCGGACGCTTCGCATTCATGCGTTCAGCGGCCTGAATGAACATCGTCGGCCCCGGCTTGCCCGCGCTTTCCGGAGTCACACCTGTCGCCGATGTCACCGCAGCAACCATCGAACCATTGCCGATCATCAACCCACGTTCCATTGGCAAAGACGTATCCAGGTTTGACGCAAGATAGATTGCGCCCCGCTGAATTGCCAACGCAGCTTCCGACAACTGCACCCAACCGGTCCCCGGGTTGTGGCCGTGCAGCACCGCCTTCGGATTCGCATCTGCACTATCGACGACGACGTAACCCGCATCGTCGACAAGCTGCTTAAACGACGGCGCGCCAACCACAAGAACAGGATCTCCGGGGGCGAGGTGCGCCTCAGCCATCGACAACGCAGCCTGTGCTGAAGTGATCACGTCTTCGGTCTTCGTATCGAGGCCAATCTTGCCCAGCATCGCAGCCACATCCGCTGCGCTACGCGACGCATTGTTCGTCACATACATAGCCGGAATCCCCGACGCCGTAATGGCCTCTACAGCGTTTGGAATCGCCACTCCGCCATTCCACACAGTGCCGTCGAGGTCAAGCAGGAGAGCGTCGTAGTTATCCTTCAGCGCCATTGTCTAGTCCAATTCTGCGGCGCGCTCCGCCGCATCCGTGAAACCATCCGTATCAATCTTCGCAGCGTGTTCAAACCACGTCTTGGCCTCACCACGCTGGCCAGTCGCAAGAAGGGCATCAGCATATGCGTAGGAAAGACGCACTTGCTCAAATCCCTGCGAATCCAAAGAAGGATTCATGCGCTGCAGCGTCGCAAGTGCAGAATCGTGCTGACCGAGATCATGGCGTGCGCCGGCAAGCACAATCGCCAATTCGATCTTCCCCGCTTCGTCCAATTCATTAGCTTCAGGGCTACGACCAAGTTCAAGCGCCTTCTGAGGTCGGCCCAAGCCACGCTCCGCATCAGCCATCACAGCTAGCAGCCCCGGGCCACCAGACATCCGCCGCGCCGCACGAAGTTCTGAAAGCGCTTCCTTCCACTCACCAGCGCGATATGCAACTACGCCAGCAGTCTCACGGACAACGCCGACACGACCAGCACGGTTCTTCGCGGCGCGGGCGTGCTCAAGTGCGAGCTTCGGATCGTCTTCCAGGAGATCAGTAGCCATCAGCATGTGCTGTGCAACGCGTTCCGCATTGTCCTTGGAAAGCACCTTGAGGTCCTGCAGCACAGACGGGTCAAGGTCGTTAATATCCAGGCCCGACGGCAAGTCAGGTTCGCGCTCCTTCTGCGCCATCCGTTCCTCGCGGTATCCCTCACGATATGGGTTCGAGCGATCGTGGCGGACACGGTTGTCCTGCCCGCCGTGGCCCGGGTGGCCGCCCTTACCGTGGGGCTTGCCACGGCCGCGGCCACCACCGTGACCGCCGCGTTTATTGTCGCCGCGTGCTCCACCGTAGCGATCCTCGCGACGTCCGCGCTCTCCGTCGCCAAATTCACGACGACCACGAGACTGCCCGCGGTTATTCCTACCGCGACGGTCTCCGCCACCACCATAAGAACGTTGACGTCCCTGGTTATCTCCGTTGCCGGCCTCTGCCATGGAATCCCTCCAATTCGTATCCAAGCCATTATAGGGATGCTCAACACAGTTATGCTGATCCCCCTCAGCCGAGCGGACTTGGCGAGCATTCGACTCCGTAATGGGCTATCAAGGATTCATTCTCCGCATTGCGGTTACGTCCCTCTCCTGGCTGTGCTGTATGCAAAACCCGACGTCATATCTTTCGCTGACTTGGGCAGAGTGTAAAACGCCGCGGCCGTGAAGCTTCATTTTGCATTTACGACTGTGTGCTGGTGGCTTTAGTCGAGTCTTCGGTGGCGTGAAGTCGCTTCGCTCCGCATTGCGGACAAGTGGGTAGACACCAACTATTTCCTTGTATCGGCTGGGCTACTTTTCCAAGAGCGCCGCCGCTGGCATCGACTCCGTGCTCCGCATTGCGGACTAATGGGTGTACGCCAACTATGCAGTGGCATAGTCAGGCACGCAATGTTTCTGACTCTGTATTGCGGTCTGGTGGGTGTGCACCAATGTTGCTGTTGTCGGCGACAACAATCATGTGGGTATACGTGAAAACACCCAAAGTGCAACGTGGGTGTTGTACTTTGGGTGTTTGTGTGTGAAGTTGTTGGGTCGGCGG
>NZ_KV826402.1:0-579 GCF_001835905.1 Corynebacterium sp. HMSC034E11 | reverse complement strand
CCCCGGAAACGTCCACCTCCTAGCCCCAACAGGGGCAGGCAAGACATACATCGCCTGCGCCATCGGAGTTGCTGCATGCCAGGCTGAATACAGCGTTGCGTACTACCGGCTCGACCAGCTTGTAGATGAATTAGCGGCCTTCCCGCCGACAGATGAGCGTTACGTAACCAAGATGCGCAGGCTACAAAACACTGACGTGCTCATCCTTGATGATTTCCTGACCATTGGAATCAACCAACGCGGGCAAGAAGACCTAACGAAGATCATATTCGACCGCGATGGCAGGCTGCCGACGATCATCGTTTCCCAAACCACTGCCGCATACTGGGTACAAAAACTTCCCGACCCAGTCGCAGCTGACTCCCTCGTCAGCAGACTCAACACCGGCCAACGCGTCGAACTCGGTGAATACGACATGCGCCACTTCCTAGCCACCCAACTAGAAACCGAGTAACACACCACCATCAACAGGCCCCGCGACGAGCAGCAGCCCCAACCCGTCGCGGGGCCCTACCAACTACCCGGAATCCAGCCCTACCACCGTTTCGGAATACCCCTACCAACTACGCGCACTCAGCA
>NZ_KV826401.1:18677-19126 GCF_001835905.1 Corynebacterium sp. HMSC034E11 | reverse complement strand
CCCGCCGCCGACAAGGCAGACGACAAAGCAGAAGCACCAGCACAGGTCGAAGCAGAAGCCCCGGCTCAGGCCGACAAGGCCGAGGAGAAGGTACAAGACAAGGCTGAAGCTGAGCAGGACGCACCGGCCAAGGTCGACAACGCCAAGAAGCAGGCAGACAACAACAAGCCTGCAGGAGCAGACGTCAACATCGCCGCCATCGTCGCCCCGATCGTCGCCCTGCTAGCCATCGTCGGAATCGGCATCGGCTTCGCCAACATGATGCTCTAACCAAACACCCAAACTACAAAGAGTGTGCCCCAATGAGGGCACACTCTTTTCGTTGCTACACCTGATCGTCTAGCACGACCACAAATACAGCTAGACGGTCTCGAAACCGCCTTCGCAAACCCCCAGGTGATAACGACCACCATGGTCAACACGGAGCTCATCGTCTGGTTCCACAAACA
>NZ_KV826401.1:0-18577 GCF_001835905.1 Corynebacterium sp. HMSC034E11 | reverse complement strand
GTCTGGTTCCACAAACACAGAGCTAGACGACCAGGGAAAACAGCAGGCTAGGACCGTCGAGCAGAAGCGCAGAAGGCCCCAGGCAACGCAAAAGCACCCCGAGCGAGCGGGGTGCACTTTTACGTGAAGGGTGGACTAGCGGTCGTCGTCCTCATCCCAGTTGGCGTAGTCGGCGTACTGGTCGTCCACCTCGGAGTCGTCGTCATCCCACCTGCGGCCCGGGGTCTTCCCTGCAAGCTCGCGTTGGAGCGAGGCGAGATCCATTTCAGGAGTGTTGTACTTCAGCTGGCGAGCAACCTTGGTCTGCTTGGCTTTTGCGCGTCCGCGGCCCATGGCGTGACCCCCTTGAGGTGGTTCTGGGCGGCCCATGTGTGGGCGGCCTCTTATGATTCTTCGTTATTTTCCTGTAGGACACTATAGCTTGAGTATCTTAAAAATGCCCCTTAGGTGTCCCACCTGCGGTTATTTTGGCGTCATGCCGCCACGACGAAGCTGATCAACGGCTTTGCGGCCCGCACGTTCACCCTCATCTTGTGGCAACGAGGAGGGGTCGACGGAGGCTGCAGCGCCCTGGATTTCGAGGGGAACCTCCAACGCGGAACGCTTCACTAGGGCGAGAGCCACCGGGCCTTCGTCGGCATCGTGTACGACGGTGCCGAGTCGGCCGACGTTTCGTCCGCCGGCGGTGATCTCCGAACCGGGCACCGGCTCCTCGGGGGCAGAGCCGTCGAGTTGGAGTTTGACCAAAAGCCTGGGGGAGCGGCCGAGGTTTTCCACTCGGGCAACGGTTTCCTGGCCGCGGTAGCAGCCCTTCTCCAGGTGGACGGCACCGATGTGGTCGCCACGATTGATGAGGTAGGGGGCTTCGTGGGGGATGGAGCGCTCGTCGAGGTCGGCGCGCTGCTCCGGCTCGCCGGCGGCGACGCGCAGGGCGGTAAACGCCATCAGACCGGCCAGTGGAAACTGTTCGGCGATCGCGTTGAGTTGCTCGCGGGGGATAGCGACGTCAGTGCGGCATGCCCCACCCCAGCCATCAATCACGCGAGTGAATACAGCGCCTTCAACCTGGGCAGCAGCAGGGCCAAGCAGCGTGACCACAGCAAGGTCGGTTTGCTCCACGGTCACCTCGGACCAGAACACCATGCGCTGCAGGTAGGTCAGCAGGCTTTCTGCCTGGTAGGAGGGGGTGTCCAGGTAAAACACGTCATCGACTACGGCGATATCGGCGTGGTGCAGGATGCGCCCCTGTGCGTTGAGGTCGAGGGCGGAGGCGGTGAACTCGGAGGTGGCGTCGTCAAGCTTTTGCGATAGCAGGTTGTTGAGGAAACCCGGCGTATCAGGGCCGGACACCGCAATGACGGCGCGGTTGGAGCGGTCGACGGCGACGGTATCTCTGGTGGCCTTGCGTTGTTCCCCCAGCGGATCGCCGTAGTGCCAGGCGACGCCGGTGGCGTCGAGAAGCGAATCGCCCGGAAGCTCCGCAGCACCCGGCTTGGCCAAAAGAACCGATGCGTAACCCATGGGCGCCTATCATAGGGGGCATTATGTCTATTGCACCGCTCGCGCCTGCGCCCGTGATCTACCTCGTCGAACCGTACGGCGGGTCCGTACGCCGCCAAAACACCAACATGCCCCACGTGTTCTGGGACGATGCGGTGGTCACGCGCGGCGATGGGATCTTTGAAAGCATCCTCATTCGAGATGGCAAACCGCTCAACCTGGAGAAGCATCTCGAGCGCTTCGCCCGGTCGGCGGAACTGATGGATCTGCCGGAGCCGGGCGCGGCCCACTGGGAGCGCGCCACCGAGGAGGCGGTCGCCGATTATTGCCGTGAGCGCGGCGGCACCGAAGGCGTGGAAGCGAAGTGCGTATGGACGCTCTCACGCGGCCGTGAAACCACCGGCGTTGCAACTGCTTGGCTGACCATACGCCCGCTTGACGACGACACCCTGGCACAACGCGAACGCGGCGTGTCCGTACTCACTACCCCGCGCGGCTACACCGTCACGGGCGATGCGCCGTGGATGCGCGAAGGTGCGAAAACGCTCAACTATGCGGCGTCGATGGCGGCGCTGCGTTGGGCGAAAGCCGGAGGCGCGGACGATGTCATCTACATCGACCCCGACACCGGACGCGTGCTCGAGGGGGTGACCTCGTCGGTGGTCATGGTGAAGAAGGGCGGGCGGTTGCGCACACCGGCACCGGGGCCGGGCGTGCTGGCCGGCACCACCCAAGCCGCCCTGTTTGAATACGCCGCCGAGCAGGGGTGGAAGTGCAAGGCGAAGGACATCTACCTCAACGAACTGTTCAAGGCGGAGTCGGTGTGGCTGGTGAGCTCGACGCGCATCGCCACCCGGGTCAAGCGCCTGGACGGCAAAAAGCTCCCCGCTCCCGACAATGAAGCCGAGATCAAGGAGCTGATTTCCGCGGCGCTGAGCTAACCGGCCCTAGCCCGCGATGCGCTTCAACTCTGCGGACATGTACGGCACCATCTCGCCGTTGACGGCGCGCTCGTCAACCCAGCCGAGGTTGTTGTTCGGCATCAGGCCGTAGAGGCGCTTGCCCGGGCCGTGAGACTCAGGGCCGGTCTCCGTTGCGATGGTGGAGGCGCTGGTGAGCTGCCATGCACGCTCGTTGACAGGCGCGCCGTACATGATCTCAACCAAACCGCGGGAGTTGGTCAGGGTCACCTCGATTTCGTCCTTGAGAGAGATGCGCCAGAAGCCGACCTCGCGCTGGTCGGCGCCGGTGGCGTTGCCGTCCTCGTCGAGACGCCACATGCGCGACTCGAAGCGGAGGTAATTCTCACCGTCGTGGGAGACAACAAGGCGCTGGCCGAAGGCGTACTCATCGCCGTTGTCGTTGGCCTGGCCGGAGCCGGTCCACACGCCAACCAGCGGCAGGAGTGCGAGCAGGCCGTCGTGCAGGCTCGGGCCGAAGCGCAGGTTTGCGGTGTCGTCCTCGAGCGGGAAATCCTCAAAGTCGAACGTCGGGATATTGCGGTGCGCGGTCGACTTGGACTGCTCGGACGCAAGGTTGACGGCGTCGTTGCCGCTTAAGGTGGCCGGTTTCGGCGTGTTTGCGGTGTTTTCTACGTTCTTTTCTTCACTCATGGTGTCCAAGGGTAGCTGCTTGTCCCATGGGGTTGAGGTCCGCCGGGTCAAATGCGGTGTTGATGCGGTCGCGCGAGAACTCAATCGAACCACCGCGCAACTGCACTCGGTCCGCCGGCCCGTCCAACGGTAGGGTGCGGGTGTCGAGGTCGAGGGTGAACGCGGCCTGGGTTTCGGGGGAGGTGTCGTCGATAAGTTTGCTGGGGCGCATCTGGAAGATGCCGTCGATCAGGCGCAGCGTAACCACAACCGTCACCGGATCTTCTGTACCCGGAACCGTGCCGGTGAGCCGGGCCTCGCTTGCGGCCCCGCCTGCGGGGGAGATGTCGTATGGGTTCGCGATGTCCAGGTCTGTGATGCCGAGCAGGGTGCCGAACCCGACGCCGTCGAGGCGCACCCGGCGGCGCACAAGGCGTGCGGTGCCCGATTCGAACTCGCCCGAAAGCGCTTCGCGTGGGTTGTCGAGGGCGAGGTCGAACACGTCTACGCCGGTCGTCGCTACGCCTGGCCCATCGACGGCAGCATCGAGGTGTTCCACGCTCACACGCGCGACCTTGCCGGTGAGCAGCGACGCCGTGTACGGGAAACCACCCACGGATGCCTGGAAGCCGGGCTGGGCGACGGTGCGTTCCACGTTCGCGGCTACGACCGTGTCAGCGCCAGCCAACACAGCCAGCGCCGCCGCCACGGCGACAGCCGCTTTCACACGTGCCCGCATCGTTTCCGCCCTCCGACGTACCCTCTAAGACATGACTGTCGACATCGTAAGCGCCACCCTGCCGGAAACCCTCGTCCGCCCCATTCTGGATGCCGCCCAATCCGAAGACGGCGTCGCCGCGTTCTCCGAGGCGTTCGAGCGCGGGCTTTTCGACGACACCCTCAACCACACCCACCTCATCGCCAAAACCGGCGATAAGACCGTGGCGGTCGCCGGCATTGCAGAAGACGGCTCCACCGAGCTGGCCGTCCATCCCGAGCACCGCGGCCACGGCTACGGCCGTGCCCTGGTTCAGGCTGTGCTGGAGCGCAACGCCGACGCTGGCTTCTGGGCCCATGGTGACCTGCCTGCAGCGCAGGCGATGGCACGCGACCTCGGGATGGAGCCAGTGCGAGAACTGCTGGTCATGGGGACTGCGCTGGATGCTGACGTGAAGGCGGAAGTGTGCGAGGGCTACGAGCTCGTCCAGTACCCGGAGTTGGTGTCGCGGTGGGGGCGTGAGGTCGTCGATAAGCAATGGCTCGAGGTCAACAACGACGCGTTCTCCTGGCACCCGGAGCAAGGCGGGTGGGACGTCGCGCAGCTGCACCGGGCGATGGACACCGACTGGTTCGACGCCGACGGCGTGTGGTTCCTCGTCGCCGGCGATGAGATTGCGGGCTTCCACTGGACCAAACGACACCCGGATGGCACCGGCGAAATCTATGTCGTCGGCCTCTCCTCGAAGCACCGGGGGGAGGGAATGGGGGGACCGCTGATTCAGGCCGGACTGAACTACCTCGCGGAGTGCGGATCCTCGCAGGTCATCCTCTATGTCGAAGGCGACAACGAGCCGGCGGTAAAGCGATACCGCCAGCTCGGCTTCGATACTCGCGAGCGCCACGTGGTTTACAAACCGACCTCCAAAAAATAGCGACTGACCTGCGGTGTTAGCCAGGATTTTACGAGTTCACCAATAGTTCACCCAATCAGCAACCAGGGATTAACCGGCGCTGTCTACGTTTTGTGTCGTAAGTGATCGGACATCTGCCTGGTGTTCCGGACCGAACAGTTAAATACCTGAAAGGTTCCCCGTGATTCGTAACTTCAAGCGCACCGCCGCAGTCATCGGCGTCGTAGCAGCCTCCTCCGCCACCCTCGTCGCTTGCGGCGGCTCCGACGACACCGAAGGTGCAGCAGGTACCGAAGCGGAATCCACCGCAACGGCCGAAAAGGGCGACTACGAGCTCTACGGCCAGCAGGGTGACATCCTCGCTGAGGGCGCATCCTCCCAGCAGAACGCCATCGACTACTTCGCCTCCGTCTACTCCGCAGAGGTTCCGGGCGCTTCCATCGCCTACACCCCGTCCGGCTCGGGCGCAGGCCAGAAGAACTTCATTGCCAACCAGGCTGTCTTCGCAGGTTCTGACTCGCCGCTGAAGGACGACCAGGTTGAGGCTGCTGCACAGCGATGTGGCGGCAACGAGGCTTGGCACCTGCCGTTCGTCATCGGCCCGGTTGCTATCGCCTACAACCTTGAGGGTGTCGACGAGCTCAACCTCACCGTGGACAACATCGTCGAGATCTTCCAGGGTGTCATCAAGACCTGGAACGACCCGAAGATCGCCGAGGCTAACCCGGGCGTTGAACTGCCGGACACCCCGATCAACGTCTTCTACCGCTCCGACGAGTCCGGCACCTCCGACAACTTCCAGAAGTTCCTCGCAGCTGCCTCCGACGGCAAGTGGGAGTCCTCCGGCAAGGCGTTCCCGAACGCAGTGGGCACCGGCGCCAACGGCTCCTCCGGTGTGGCACAGGAAGTCTCCGCTACCGAAGGTTCCATCACCTACGTCGAGGCCGGCTTTGCTGACAAGAAGGCCAACATCGACTTCGGCAACGGCCCGGTCGAGCTGACCAACGAGTCCGTGGCGAAGACCCTGGACAACCTGTCCTTCAAGACCGAGGGCCACAACATGGTCGTCGACGCTGACGCCCTGTTCTCCACCGACACCGCCGGCGCTTACCCGCTGGTGCTGACCACCTACGAGATCGTCTGCTCCGCCGGCTACGACGAGGCAACCTCCAAGATGGTCAAGGACTTCCTCAACATCGCCCTCGACCACCAGGATGCAGAGCTCGAGGCTGAGGGCTTCATCCCGGTCACCGGCGCACACGCTGAGCGTCTGCGCGAGGCGATCAACGCCATCCAGTAAGGCCAACTAGCGAACGACCCCCGACTGAACACAGTGACATCGGGGGTTGATTGCTGTAGACCACCCCTGTTTCTCTCCATTTATCTCAAGGATCCGAGCACATGGCTGACAATGACGTTGCGGTAGCGGAACGCACCGCACGGAACTCCGGACGCGTGAAGCGCCCCGGAGACCGGTTCTTCGAAATCTTCTCCACAGCATCTGCAACGCTGATCACCGTTCTCGTTGCTGCCATTGGTATCTTCCTGCTCGCGCAGGCGCTGCCGCCGCTGATGCGTAACGACGGCGGCGTGCTCGGCTTCTTCACCTACGGCGGACCGTGGCAGACCGCAGACCTGGACGCGATGCAGTTCGGTATTCCGAACCTGTTCTTCTCCACGGTGACCATCTCCATCATCGCGCTGATCATCGCGATGCCGGTCGCCCTCGGTGTTGCACTGTTCTTGTCCAACTACTGCCCGCAGCGCCTCGTGCGCCCGCTGGGCACCCTGGTGGACATGCTCGCAGCCGTGCCGTCGATCGTTTACGGCCTGTGGGGCGCACAGGTGCTTGGCCCGAAGTTGGGCAAGTTCTACGAGTGGGTCAACGGCTGGGGTGGCGATTTCTTCCTGTTCGCCACCTACCAAAACTCCCCGCCGTTCTCCACGGCCCGCAACGTCATGACCGGTGGCATCGTGCTCGCCATCATGATCCTGCCGATCATCGCCGCAACCGCCCGCGAGATCTTCGTGCAGACCCCTCCGGGACAGATCGAGTCCGCGCTGGCACTGGGTGCGACGCGCTGGGAGGTCATCCGCATGACCGTCATCCCGTTCGGTCTGTCCGGCTTCATCGCAGGCTCCATGCTCGGCCTTGGCCGCGCACTGGGCGAGACCATGGCGCTGTACATGGCGGTCGCACCGGCGAACGATTTCCGCGGTTCGCTTTTCGACGGCGGCACCACCTTCGCAACCGCCATCGCCAACGCCGCAGCCGAGTTCAACAACCCGGTGTCCGCCGGCGCCTACATCGCAGCAGGCCTGGTGCTGTTCCTGCTGACCTTCGTCGTCAACTCGATCGCGCGTGCGATCGTCAACAAGAAGTAAGGAGCGGAGCGAAACATGTCTACTGCAGTATCCAAACCGGCTGAGACAGCCCGCCCCGAAAACCCATTCATCGACATTGCCGCAGGCCGCAAGACCACCAACTCCATCATGGGTGGGCTGATGTGGTTCTGCATGTTCCTCGCACTTATTCCGCTGTTGTGGCTGCTGTTTACCGTGGTCTCGCGTGGCTGGCACGCCATCGTGGACCCGGCGTGGTGGACCTCCGACATGGTCGGCGTCCGCGCCTCCAAAGAGGGCGGCGGTGCGCTGCACGCGATCATCGGTACGCTCATGCAGACCCTGATTGCGTCGCTGTTCTCCATCCCGATCGGCGTGTTCACCGCGATCTACCTGGTTGAATACTCCAACGGCAACCGTTTGGGCCGGCTCACCACCTTCATGGTGGACATCCTTTCCGGTGTGCCGTCGATCGTTGCAGCACTGTTCGTCTACGCCCTGTGGATCACCATCCTTGGCCAGCAGCGCTCCGGCTTCGCCGTTTCGCTCGCGCTTATCCTGCTCATGGTGCCGGTCGTTGTGCGTAACACCGAAGAGATGCTGCGCGTCGTGCCGATGGACCTGCGCGAAGCCTCCTACGCACTCGGTGTGCCGAAGTGGAAGACCATCATGCGCATCGTGCTGCCGACCGCCCTGTCGGGCATTGTCACCGGCATCATGCTGGCAATCGCCCGCGTCATGGGCGAGTCCGCACCGGTGCTGATCCTCGTCGGCTCCACCCCCGCAATTAACTGGTTCGACATGTTTGACAAGCCGCAGTCCTCGCTGCCGCTGTACATGCTGGACATGTGGAAGTCCGGTGCCACCGGCCCGGCCAACGACCGACTCTGGGGCGCAGCACTGACGCTGGTCATCCTCGTTGTCACGTTGAATTTGCTCGCACGCTTCATCGCAAAGCGCTTCTCGGTCAAGAAGTAACCATCCCGCCCGCGTCCCTGTCAGGAGAACTCACAGATGTCCACCAAGCTCGAACTCAACGACGTCAACATTTACTACGGCGATTTCCACGCCGTGCAGAACGTCAACATGGAAATCCCTTCCAAGTCGGTCACCGCGTTTATCGGCCCGTCCGGCTGTGGTAAGTCCACCGTGCTGCGCACGATCAACCGCATGCACGAAGTCATCCCCGGCGCTTCCGTCAAGGGCCAGATTCTTCTCGACGGCCACGACATCTACGGCAAGAACGTCGACCCGGTTGCCGTGCGCAACACCATCGGCATGGTGTTCCAGAAGGCAAACCCCTTCCCAACGATGTCCATCGAGGACAACGTCGTCGCCGGCTTGCGCCTGGCGGGGGAGAAGGACAAGAAGAAGCTCAAGGAAGTAGCTGAGCAGTCCCTTCGCGGTGCGAACCTGTGGGACGAAGTAAAGGACCGCCTGGACAAGCCGGGCGGCGGCCTTTCCGGTGGCCAGCAGCAGCGCCTGTGCATCGCTCGTGCGATCGCCGTGCGTCCAGAGGTGCTGCTTATGGACGAGCCGTGCTCCGCCCTCGACCCCATCTCCACCCTTGCCGTGGAGGACCTGATCCACGAACTGAAGGATCAGTACACGATTGTCATCGTGACCCACAACATGCAGCAGGCAGCGCGCGTGTCCGACAAAACCGCGTTCTTCTCGCTCGAGGCCACCGGCCGCCCGGGCCACCTTGTGGAGTTCAACGACACCACCACCATCTTCGAAAACCCAGAGCAGAAGGAAACCGAAGACTACATCTCCGGCCGCTTCGGCTAAGGCCTGCGGAACTTGCGCTCGATGGTGGCGAACTTCTCCAGATTCTCGTAATCCGGTTCGTCCCGCTGGCGCAAGTACGCCTCAGGCCGCAAACCGGTCACCAGGAACACCATCTGGCCGGCAATATCTACGCAGCGGTCTGCGTAGCGCTCGTAGTAGCGCGAAATCATCGACAGGTCGACGGCCTCGCGAGTGGAGTATTCCCACTCCCGGTCGGAGACCAACGTGCTTAAGAACGCGCGCATGTCGTCGACGCCCTCGTCGATAGTGTGCAGCTCAACTGCCACATCCGGATCCGGATCATCCAACAATGCTCGGGTGGTGGCACCCATCGCAGCCACCAACCGGGTCATTTCCTCGACGTAGCCGTGCAGCGGCGGCGGATACACCGACGCGGGGTGGCGCTGGCGCACCAGGACAGCAATGTTGCGGGCGAGCGAACCCATGCGTTCGAAGTATTCCACTAGGTGGATGGCGGCGAGCACCTGGCGTAGATCTGTCGCCACAGGGTTTTGCAGTGCGAGCAGGCGCATGCTGCGTTCCTCGCAACGCTCGCCGATTTCTTTGAGTTCGTCGATAAGTGTCAGGGCGGTTTCGGCGTCATCGAGTGACTGCTCCAGCAGACCCTTCGACGCGTGCCCCATGATTGTGCGCACCGTGTCGCACATGGTCATGAGGTCCTGGTTGAAGGCCTCCAGAGTCTCTCGGTAGGCGGCTCTCAGCATGCGCTTCATGCTACGCGCTCGCAGTTAGCCACCGTTATTCTCAATTTCTGCGCCCTCAGGGACGGTGTCGTCTTCTGGATCGTCCAACCACCCCTCCGGCAAGGCGATCTTGCCGGCAGAACCTTGGCGGCCACGCGCGTCGTCCGCATGTTCGGCCATCTCCTCAGAATCAGCGATGGGAGCCAGGCGCTCCTTCAACTCCGCGAGCGAAGTCACCTGGGCGAGCGACTTGCGGAACTCGCCGCCAACCGGGAAACCGCGCATGTACCAGCCGGTGTGCTTGCGGATGTCGCGGCATGCATGCTCTTCGCCGTCGTGCTCTGCCAACAGTTCTGCGTGGCGGTAGATGATGCTGGCTACCTTGCCCAACGTTGGCTCCGGCGGGATCTCCTCGCCGCGCAACTGCGCGCCCAGTTGCGCGAACAGCCACGGGCGCCCAAGGCAGCCGCGTCCGACCTCCACGCCGTGGCAGCCGGTTTGCTCCATCATTTTCGCCGCATCGTCGGCGGCGAAGATATCGCCGTTGCCGATCACCGGCACACCGGTACCGTCCATGTGCTCCACAAGGCGGCCGATTTCGTCCCAGTGCGCAGCGCCCGAGTATCGCTCGGCGCCGGTACGGGCGTGCAGTGCCACTGCAGCGGCGCCTGCTTCGGCGGCGATGCGGCCAGCGTCCAGGTGCGTGTGGTGGTCTGCGTCAATGCCGATGCGGAACTTCACCGTAATTGGAATGCCCGAGCCTTCCGCAGCGCGCACCGCGGCGTCGACGATGTTGCCGTACAGACGCCGCTTGTATGGGATCGCACAGCCTCCGCCCTTGCGCGTGACCTTCGGCACTGGGCAGCCGAAGTTCATATCCACGTGATCGGCGATATCTTCCTCGACGATCATCCGCACGGCTTCATATGTGAACTTGGGGTCCACCGTGTACAGCTGCATCGACCGCGGCGTTTCCACATCCGCGAAGGTGGTCATGTGCATCGTCTTCTCGTTGCGAGCCACCATCGCACGCGCCGTGATCATTTCGCAGACGTACAGCCCCGAGGATGTGCCGGTGAGTTCCTCCTCGATCTCCCGGCACAGCACACGAAACGGCATGTTGGTCACCCCGGCCATCGGCGCGAGGATGACGGGGGAGTTCAGATCAATGCCGCCGATAGTTAAGGCGGGGGCTGCGGTAGTCATAGTTCTGCCTATTGTTCACGCCCGTTGTCGCCCCGTCCAATCGTGGTTGCTACGCCCGTTCGGGGGTGATTTGGGCGTCGATAAGCATTTGCTTTGCGACGAGACCACACACCCTCATGGCAATGAGTGATGGGTCACAATATGGTGGGGGTGTTACCTGAACGGATTTAACAGGATTGAGGGAGATCACATGAGCGATCGTATTGCTTCCGCCAAGTTGCGTGACAAGGTCATGACCGCCGAAGAGGCCGTCCAGTTTGTCAACCACGGCGACAAGGTTGGTACTTCCGGCTTCACCGGTGCTGGCTACCCGAAGGCCATGCCGGCCGCAATCGCAGAAAAGGCAAAGGCCGCCCATGCGAAGGGGCAGGACTTCTCCATCGACTTGTACACCGGCGCCTCCACGGCACCGGAGTGCGACGGCGTTCTCGCTGAGGCAGGCGCGCTGCGTTACCGCATGCCGTACCAGTCTGACCCGACCATGCGTAACAAGATCAACGCTGGCGAGATGAAGTTCCAGGACATTCACCTGTCCCACTCCGGCATGATGGTCGAGCAGGGCTTCTTCGGTGACGTTGACCTCGCCATCGTCGAGGCAGTGCGCATCACCGAAGAGGGCAACATCGTCCCGTCTTCCTCTGTTGGTAACTCCGTGGAGTTCCTCAACGCAGCTAAGAAGATCATCATCGAGGTCAACTCCTGGCAGTCCGAGGAGCTCGAGGGCATGCACGACATCTGGCTCGTGCCGCCGCTGCCGAACCGTATCCCGATCCCGATCACCAAGGCCGGCGACCGCATCGGCAAGACCTACATCGAGATCGACCCGGAGAAGGTCGTCGCAGTCATCGAGACCAACGACGCTGACCGCAATGCACCGTTCAAGGCACCGGACGAGGTCTCCGAGCAGATCGCAGGCAACTTCCTCGACTTCCTGGAGAACGAAGTCAAGGCCGGCCGCCTCACCTACGACGGCTACGTCATGCAGTCCGGTGTGGGCAACGTCCCGAACGCCGTGATGGCAGGACTGATGGATTCCAAGTTTGAGAGCATCCAGGCCTACACCGAGGTCATCCAGGACGGCATGGTCGACCTGATTGACGCCGGCAAGATGACCGTCGCCTCCGCAACCTCCTTCTCCCTGTCGCCCGAGTACGCAGAGAAGATGAACAACGAGGCATCCCGCTACCGCGAGTCCATCATCCTGCGCCCGCAGTCCATCTCCAACCACCCGGAGGTCATCCGCCGCACCGGCTTGATCGCCTCCAACGGCATGATCGAGGCGGACATCTACGGCAACGCCAACTCCACCCACATCAACGGCTCCCGTCTGATGAACGCCCTGGGCGGCTCTGGCGACTTCACCCGCAACGCCTACATTTCCTCGTTCATCTCCCCGTCCGTGGCCAAGGATGGCGCCATCTCTGCAATCGTGCCGATGGTTTCCCACGTCGACCACACCGAGCACGACGCCATGGTCTTCATCACCGAGTACGGTGTCGCCGACCTGCGTGGCCTCGCGCCGCGTGACCGCGTTGCAAAGATGATCTCCATCGCCCACCCGCAGTACCGTCCGCTGCTGGAGGAGTACGTCGAGCTCGCCGCGAAGTGCAAGTACCAGGCAACCCCGCACGACCTGCGCCACGCCTTCGACTTCCACACCCGCATCCAGGAGACTGGCACCATGATGAAGGAGAGCTAAAGCCTCCTTCCGGCGCGCGTGCAGGGCGATTACCGCACGCGCGCACATGGGGGCTACACTTGGCCCCCGCGGGCCTTTAGCTCAGTTGGTAGAGCTACGGACTTTTAATCCGCAGGTCGTGGGTTCGATCCCCACAGGGCCCACCGTAAGCCCCGGCTAACGCCGGGGCTTTTCGCGTTCTTGGGCCCCCTTCTGTGCCGGGTTGATGGGTTTGCGAGTGCCACAAGGTGGAACCAGCTAACCTGCGCGTATGGATATCAGTACCGCAACGCCCACGGCCGTCGGCATCGCCTTGGGGATCTCGTTGTTGGCCGGGCTATCCACTGGCTTCGGCGGGCTGATCGTCGCCCTGAAACGTGCTCCGGGCGCGGGTTTTCTCGCTGGGGCGCTTGGATTCTCGGCCGGTGTGATGGTCTACATCTCGTTTGTTGAGCTGCTGCCTCAAGGAATCGAGGGGCTCGCTGAAGCAGGCAGTCCCCGTGCGGAACTCTGGGGCACCGTCGCCTTCTTCGCGGGAATCGGGCTGATCGCGCTTATCGACCGCCTCGTGCCCGAAGAGATCAACCCCCACGAAGAACCCTCGGAAAGTGGGGTCAGTAAAGCACAGTTACGCAACGTGGGTGTCCTCAGTGCCGTTGCCATCGCCATCCACAACTTCCCGGAAGGGTTTGCCACGTTTGCTGTAGCGCTCGCGGATCCAGCCCTTGCTGTCCCTCTCGCGGTGGCGATTGCGATCCACAACATCCCGGAAGGCATCGCGGTCGCGGTCCCTATGCGAGAGGCCACCGGATCCCGCCGCAAAGCCGCCTGGTGGGCCACCCTGTCGGGCCTAGCGGAGCCGTTGGGTGCCATCGTGGGGTATTTGCTTCTCCAGCCGTTCCTGGGGCCACAGTCGCTCGGCATCACGTTCGCTGCAATCGCGGGCATCATGGTGTTCGTCAGCCTGGACAAACTGCTGCCCACAGCCATCCAAACCGGCAAACACCACACCGCAATTTACGGGATGATTGTCGGCATGATTGTGATGGCATTCAGTCTGCTCATTTTGCCGGGCTAGCAGGCTATTTGGAGGAAATGCCGTACCTAGCTTATGATGAGCGGGCTGTCTTTTCAGCGCCCCCATCGTCTAGAGGCCTAGGACTCCGCCCTTTCACGGCGGCAACACGGGTTCGAATCCCGTTGGGGGTACGGCCCTGTGGCGCAGTTGGTTAGCGCGCCGCCCTGTCACGGCGGAGGTCGCGGGTTCAAGTCCCGTCAGGGTCGCCATCACGCCCCGAGGTTTTCCTCGGGGCGTTTTGCTTTGCGACGATGCCGTGCACGCAATCGTCGCAAAGCAACGCCCTGAAATAGTGATTGAGCAGGCGATTTGTCTGCCATGGTGAGGTCTGTGTAATGTATCAACTCGTGCAAGCGACAGTGTGAACACACTGAAGTGAGTGCGAAATAACAACATATCGGCCCTGTGGCGCAGTTGGTTAGCGCGCCGCCCTGTCACGGCGGAGGTCGCGGGTTCAAGTCCCGTCAGGGTCGCAGAACCGTAAGGTTCTGGCCAGATAGCTCAGTTGGTAGAGCACACGCCTGAAAAGTGTGGGGTCGCCAGTTCGATCCTGGCTCTGGCCACATCAGAAACGCCCCTTTCGCAATAATGCGGAAGGGGCGTTTCGCGCTATAGTCGGGCCCATGTCTGCAACACCTGAAAACACTGTGCGCAAGAACGAGGCAGAAGGCCAGTACGAAATCCTCGTCGGCGACGAGGTCGCGGGCTACGCCACCTACACCGACCAAGACGGTGTACGGGACCTGCCACACACCGTGGTGGATCCGAAGTTCCGCGGACAAGGCCTGTCCAAGCCTCTGATGAAATACGCGCTCGACGACGCACGCGCCGACGGCATGCTGGTTACCCCCACCTGCCCGGCGGTTGAGCGCTACATCGAAAGCAACCCCGAATACGCCGACCTCGTCGCGGCCGAAGACTAAATGATGTAGTCGCCCTTGTTGACGTAGCAGTCCGGGTCCACCAAACGCGCCCGCTCATCCGTCTTCCGGGGGCGAATCTTCGCCGGAATCCCCACGGCAATCGAATGGGGCGGCACATCCTTCGTCACAACCGCATTCGCGCCGACAGCGGAACCCTCACCGATAACCACGGGGCCGAGCACCTTCGCGCCAGCGCCAATAGTGACGTTGTCGCACACCGTCGGGTGACGCTTCGTTTGCGTAAGCACCTGACCACCCAACGTCACGCCGTGGTAGAGCATGACGTTGTCACCGATCTCCGCGGTCTCCCCAATCACGATCCCCATACCGTGATCGATGAAAAACTTGCGCCCAATCGTCGCGCCCGGGTGAATCTCAATACCGGTAAGGAAACGATTGGCCTGCGCCAAAATACGTGCCGCGCCCTTCCAGCCGCGCTTCCACATGACGTGGCAGACACGGTGCATCCAAATGGCATGCAACCCGGAATAGACAACAGCGTTCTCAACATCGCCTCGCGCCGCAGGATCATGATCGCGGGCGTTGGCTAGATCTTCGCGGATGGTCGACACCACAGATTTGGCCATAGAAAGCATGGCGTGCAGTGTACCAACCTGTTCATTTGGGCCGACAATAAAAATTCCCCTCCCTGCCAGCGATGGTGTGGTGGCGGGGAGGGGAGTCGTCGATAAGCAGATTAGTCGCGAATGTCCTCGTAGAGGATCGTGGAGACATAGCGCTCGCCGAAGTCCGGGATGATCACAACGATGGTCTTGCCCGCGTTCTCTTCACGAGCAGCCAGCTCGAGAGCGGCCTTCACGTTCGCGCCGGCAGAGATGCCGCCGAGGATCGCATCCTTGATCGCCAGTTCGCGAGAAGTAGACACGGCATCCTCGTTGCTGACAGCGATGATCTCGTCGACAACCGTGCGGTCCAGCGTGCCCGGTACAAAGTTTGCGCCGAGGCCCTGGATCTTGTGCGGGCCAGCCTCGCCCTTGGACAGCAGCGGGGAAGCAGCCGGCTCAACCGCGACGGCCTTCACATCAGCCTTCTGCTCCTTGAGGTACTTGCCAGCGCCCGAAATCGTGCCACCGGTACCAACGCCAGCGACGATGAAGTCAACCTCGCCGTCAGTGTCGTTCCAGATCTCCGGACCGGTGGTGGCGTAGTGGATCTTCGGGTTTGCTTCGTTCTCAAACTGACGGGCCAGGATAGCGCCCTCGTTCTTCTCGACGAGCTCGTTCGCCTTCTCCACAGCACCCTTCATGCCAGCGGCACCCGGGGTAAGCACGATCTCCGCACCGTACGCGCGCAGCAGCACGCGACGCTCGGTGGACATCGTCTCCGGCATGGTCAGGATGACCTTGTAGCCCTTCGCTGCACCCGCGAGAGCGAGTGCGATACCGGTGTTGCCGGAGGTTGCCTCGACGATGGTGCCGCCAGGCTTCAGCTCGCCGGAGGCCTCGGCAGCCTCGATGATTGCCTTGCCGATGCGGTCCTTGACCGAGTTTGCAGGGTTGTAAAACTCGAGCTTTGCAAGAACTCGAGCCTTCGAGTTCTCGGTGATGCCCTGCAGCTCCACGAGCGGGGTGCCGCCGATGAGGTCGAGGACGTTCTTTGCAATCTTCGCCATGATGCTCCTTTAAACACGTTGATTGTTGGAGTTGCTGCCAGACAGCATACACGCCACGCTAGACAGGGCGGTATAGATCTACTGAACCGATAGGTACGGGGGAGGGTTTGAAATTGCGACTTGCCCGATTGGGCTCGACTTTCCTGTGGCTCCATATCGGCGGGGCTAAATTTTGCTACCCCCGTTCGCGCGTTATGATGGTGAAGATTTTCGGCCAAGTTCAACTCCGGGTGAGCCCAAACGGGTGACCCCGGTTCGTGGAAGGCAAACAGGTATGACGATGGACGCGCAGCGCATCAAAGACGACGACGATGCGATCCGTGCGGCACTCACCGCTTTGAAAACCACAACGGGCATCCCCGTTGCCATGTACGGAACCCTCATTGCGGAAAACCGACTGCAGATCACCCAGTGGATCGGACTGCGAACCCCTGCGCTGCAGAACCTCACCCTCGATGCCGGCACCGGTGTCGGTGGTCGTGTGGTGAACACTCGCCGCGCCGCGGGTGTTTCCGACTACACACGTGCAAACACGATTTCCCACGAGTACGACAAGCAGATCCAGGACGAAGGACTGCACTCGATCGTGGCTGTGCCCGTCATTGTTAACCGTGAGGTACGTGGCGTCCTCTACGTCGGTGTTCACTCGCCGGTTCGCCTCGGCGAAAAGGTCATTGAGGAAGTCACGATGACTGCGCGTTGCCTCGAGCAAGAACTGGCAGTCAATGCAGCCCTGCGCTCAGGCGACGGGGCTGGCGACCGTGCAGGCGCCAAGGGCGGCCGTCAGATGAGCGGTGCCGAATGGGAGCAGGTGCGCTCCACCCACTCGAAGCTGCGCATGTTGACCAACCGTGTCGACGACGAAGACCTGCGCAAGGAACTTGAGCAGCTTTGCGAGCAGCTGGTTTCCCCAGTGCGCGTGAAGCAGACCACGAAGCTCTCCGCCCGCGAGCTTGACGTGCTGTCCTGTGTGGCGCTGGGTCACACCAACGTTGAAGCGGCCGAAGAGATGGGGATCGGTGCGGAGACGGTGAAGTCCTACCTGCGAAGCGTGATGCGCAAGCTTGGTGCTCACACCCGCTATGAAGCGGTGAACGCGGCACGCCGTATTGGCGCGCTTCCCTAACCCTTGACGTTCTGGAGCGCCCCGCAGAGTTCGGTACTGTTGTGGGCGTGAAAGAACGTTTTTTGGTCACAGGTGGAACGCGACTCGAAGGCCTAGTGCACGTCGGGGGTGCGAAAAACAGTGTCCTCAAACTTATGGCAGCAGCGCTGCTGACCGAGGGCACGACGACACTTCGCAACTGCCCTGAGATTCTCGACGTCCCGCTCATGGGCGACGTCCTCGTCGGCCTTGGTTGTGAAGTGGAGATTGAAGGCGATGTCGTACGCATCACAACACCCGCTGAACTGTCCCCACATGCCGACTTTGACGCGGTCCGACAGTTCCGCGCTTCTGTGGCGGTGCTGGGGCCTCTCGTCGCAAGGTGTACTGAGGCGTACGTTGCGCTCCCAGGGGGCGACGCCATCGGTTCGCGCCCTCTGGACATGCATCAATCAGGGTTGGAAAAGCTCGGTGCGACGACCCATATCGAACACGGCGCGGTTGTTGCACGTGCTGAGAAGCTCCGCGGCGCCGCAATCGAGCTCGACTTCCCGTCGGTCGGCGCTACCGAAAACATTGTCACGGCAGCAGTGCTTGCGGAAGGTCGTACGACCCTGGATAACGCCGCCCGTGAACCCGAGATCGTCGATCTTTGCGACATGCTCAACGCAATGGGCGCGAATATCACTGGCGCCGGCACATCCTGTATCACCGTCGACGGTGTGGAGAAACTACACCCCACTGAACGGACGGTGATCGGCGATCGCATCGTCGCTGGCACGTGGGCATATGCCGCGGCCATGACGCAGGGTGATGTCACCGTTACCGGCGTCGCGCCTGGTCACCTGCACCTCGCATTGGCGAAGTTGAAGCTCTCGGGTGCCGAGGTGGAGACCTACGACAACGGCTTCCGCGTGCAAATGCGTCAACGCCCGAAAGCCGTCGACTATCAGACGCTGCCGTTCCCGGGCTTCCCAACTGACCTCCAGCCGATGGCGATCGCCCTGTCTGCAGTGGCAGACGGCGTTTCCGTCATTACTGAGAATGTCTTCGAAGCACGCTTCCGCTTTGTCGACGAAATGATGCGCCTTGGTGCCGACGCCAACGTCGACGGCCATCACGTAATGATCCGAGGCGTGGAAAGCCTGTCATCAACCGACGTGTGGTCTTCGGACATCCGTGCAGGTGCCGGTCTAGTTTTGGCTGGTCTTGTGGCAGACGGCGTCACCACAGTTCACGATGTGCACCACATCGACCGCGGCTACCCGGAGTTTGTTGAGAACCTCAACAGGCTTGGGGGTCATGTAGAACGTGTTAACGACTAGGCATTTACCCGCAGTAACCTGCGGGTTTGTGTTTATGTTTGGGTGTGTGTAACTTAATCCCAGTCAGC
>NZ_KV826400.1:0-240 GCF_001835905.1 Corynebacterium sp. HMSC034E11 | reverse complement strand
CAACAAGTCAACAACTTCACGGGCTTGCGCCCAGGTTGATTCCTCATCCGGTTGTTGGAAGATCGTCTGGAACATCGCTTAAGACCATCGGCCACTGCATTTTGGGGACTTTCTCGTAGAGGTTTTTGGCAAAGTGGGTGCGGCACCGCTGCCAGGAGGCATCGGGCAGCACTTCGGAAATGGCATGCTGGATGCCTTCGTGGGCATCACTGGTGACAAGGAAGACACCACGAAGTCCGC
>NZ_KV826398.1:0-220 GCF_001835905.1 Corynebacterium sp. HMSC034E11 | reverse complement strand
ATCGACGAGAACACCGGTGAGATCACCGTCACCTTCCCGGACAAGTCCAAGTTGAACAAGGACACCGTTGAGGAATTCGACGTTCCGGTTGTTGTGACCTACCCGGATGGTTCCACCGACGACGCGACCGCGAAGTTCAAGCTGGACACCGATGGCGACGGCACGCCTGATACCGAGGATCTAGACGATGACGGTGATGGCATCCCGGATGAGAAGGAGA
>NZ_KV826397.1:837-99775 GCF_001835905.1 Corynebacterium sp. HMSC034E11 | reverse complement strand
GGCGACCGGTACTAATACACCAAACAAACCAACAACCGGTTTCAACAAACCACACATCGAACACTGTTCGCGTCCACTATGCAGTCACTGACACAACACACCCAAAATTGTCACAGTGAACTCAATACAGTCCACGACACATGGACGCTCTATGAACCCCTATAGATGTGTCGGTGGTTGATAGCGGCGGGGAAACGCCCGGTCCCATTCCGAACCCGGAAGCTAAGCCCGCCCGCGCCGATGGTACTGCTCCCGGGAGGGAGTGGGAGAGTAGGTTACCGCCGACCCAACAACTTCACAACACTAAAACACCCAGGACCAACCGCATGGTTGCCCCTGGGTGTTTTTCACGCATACCCACCCCTCTTATTAGTTGGTGCACACCCACCAGCCCGCAACGCGGAATTTGCCCTTGTCGCATCGGCCCAGTTCCTGACCGTGTCGAATTAGTTGGTGAGTCCCCACTAGTCCGCAACGCGGAGAACAAAGGTCCGCAATCAGATCGCTGGCACCGGAATCGTTGGTGCACACGAACTAGTCCGCAACGCGGAGCCGGAGTATCCGCAACTTGGTTGCCGGCACCGGAATCGTTGGTGACCACCCACTTGTCCGCAATGCAGATTCGCAGTGTCTGCAATGCGGGTGAGGGGTCAGCGGGCGCCACTATGCCCCTGCATAGTCATGGGCATTTATTGACGTATCGGCGACGAGGTTGACTGCATCAGAATCGTTGGTGTTTACCAACTTGTCCGCAACGCGGAGTTTGTCCTTGTCGCATCAGCCCAGTTTTTGACCGTGCTCTTAAAGAGGTATCCCAGCAACCATGTCGAAATAGTTGGTGTATCCCCACTTGTCCGCAATGCGGAGTACGTTTGTCGGCAATGTGGAGAAATTTTCATGTGGCCAAAGGCAGTCGAGTAGTTCTACAACCTGTCTGTAGTATGCTGCACGACGCTCTCCGGCAAATGCGAACGTCGGCACGTCTGCGGGGCGCTTTTTGTAATTTTGTCATGATTCGAAAGCGTCATTTTCGGGGGTGATTCCAGCTGCTCCGGGTGCGTTTTTTAACCAGAAGGCTAAGCGATTTGCGATAGATCGTAGTTCTTCGTCGGCCTCATGCCGTGTATCCCAGGATGCGAAAAGGGGGCAGGTAATTGGTTCGCCATTTGCGCGCGCGGTTTTTGCTGCTAACCCTAGAGCGGGTAATTCGGTAACTATGGCGTAGCCGTATCCATTTGCGGCGAGGCTTTGTGCAACTACCCCCGTGGTTACATAACGTTTTCGAACCTCGCTATTCAGTGTGTTGTATTTAGAGAATACGGCGTGGGGCACGCCGGTTCTTGGGAGTATCCATTCTTCGTCTTTGAAATTTTCTAGATCGATGAAGTGGTGTTCTTTCGATACTTTTTGTATAGCAATATCTGGCGCTTGGACCCTGATATTTAGGCTAGCAACCTCCATTGAACAACGATCTGGGGGAGGTCTCAGAGTCGTGATGGCCAGGTCGGCTCCAGTCTCAAGTTGCTTGTCCGCTTCAGTGGCGTCAACGATTACTAGGTCGATGATTGGGGGGTTTACATCGGCAATGAACGGGGCGAGGATTGCGTGCGCTGTGGTCTGTGTGCATGCGATTTTGAATACAGATTTTCTTGAATATCTCAGTTTCATGAGAGCTATCGATCTGTCGAGTTCGAGAAGAATTCCTTTAGTAAGTGATACGAACTCTTCCCCGGCTGGCGTGAGAACAGTGCCTGTAGAGCGCCTGTAGAAGACTTGTGTCCCGATTTCTTCTTCGATCGCGCGAATTTGTCTGGAGACAGTTGGCTGCGCCAGTTCTAGAAAGCTGGCTGCCCGACTCATCGACCCTTCGCTAACCACAGTATGGAGGGTCCGAATTTCGCTTAAGTCCAAGGTATGTCCTAGAGGTATGGGGGGTAACGGTTGATAGTTATTCAAAGCATAGCGGCAAGATGTTAGTTTTCTGGCATCCAATTGTGAGCGCAGGCACAAATGGTCCATTGATGTAAGCGAAGGCACTATGAGGAGGGTGTGATGGCTGACTATTTCGAATTGCGTTACCTCGAAGATGAGGTTGAAATTCATGTTGATGAATGGGGCGTTCCACACATTTTCGGCTCAACGAAAAACGATGTCTTTCTAGCGCAAGGCTTCAACGCTGCGCGAGATCGTCTGTTCCAGTTAGATTTTTCCCGAAGAAGAGGGCTCGGACGGCTCGCCGAGGTATTCGGTAGTGATTTCGTGGAATGGGACAGGGCTGCACGTCTTTTTATCTACCGTGGAGATTTTCGTGCTGAGTGGCTTGCCTACGGTAACGATGCGAAAGCTATCGTGACAAGTTTTGTAAATGGGGTGAATGGCTTCATTGATTTGGTGGTGAGTGGTGCTATGCCGCTTCCCCTTGAATTCGAAAAGTTAGGTTACCTACCCGAGAAATGGGCGCCAGAGGATCTACTGAGGCTTCGTTCCCATTCTCTGTCTTTTAATGCCGCGGAAGAGGCAGTACGGGCGCGGTTAGCTCATGAATGGAACCACTCAGTTGCGAGTCTGCGCAAGCTTTTTGAGCCCGCAATAGAGTTTGAAGTTCCTGAGGGGCTAGATTTTTCTGTGTTCGCAGAAGACGTGATGAAAGACTATTGGCTTGGAACTGGGCCTATTGTTCGATCCGAAGATTCCAACTCTGGAATCGGTCGTGTGCAGCAGCCAAGTGATGGTTCAAACAACTGGGTTCTGTCTGGTGATTTGACCTCTACAGGAAGGCCAATTCTTTGTAACGACCCCCACCGCGTTACGTCGAGTATGCCGTCATTGCGGTATATTGCGCACCTATCTTGTAGGGACTTCGATGTAATAGGTGGTGGAGAGCCACTACTCCCGGGGGTTTCTATTGGACACAATGGCAAAGTCGCGTTCGGGCTTACGATTTTCGCCATTGACCAGGAAGATCTCTTTGTCCATGTGCTGAATCCGAATAACCCAGATGAGTATCAATTTGAAGGTGCTTGGCGAAAGTTCTCAGAAGTTACGGAGGAGATTCACTCGTGCGATGGGCCGGAGCAGACGGTCGTTCTCCGTTTCTCAGAGTTTGGTCCAGTTATCTATCATGACCCTGAGAGGCACGTCGCAGTATCACTGGCAGCCGCTTGGCTAGAGCCTGGAGGGGCACCTTATCTCGGTTCTATTGAATACATGCGGGCCGATAATATTGATGAGTTTCTCGAGGCGATGAATCGATGGTGTGCTCCGCCTGAAAACCAGATCGTTGCCGAACCTGGTGGGAGAATCGCCTGGCAACCTGGTGGCATTATTCCCAAGCGGAAGAATTGGAATGGTCTGTTCCCGGTTCCGGGTGATGGTCAGTACGTTTGGGATGGCTTCTATGACAACGATGTTCTGCCTGGGTTCGCGAAAGATAGCGGCTATTTTGCCACTGCGAACCAGTATCTTTTGCCAGAAGAATTCCCACGGGAAGTGCATATCTCCTATGAGTGGTACGACGATGTCCGTTATCGGCGTATCAAAGAGTGGCTAGATGACGCACGAGAGGTCACGATTCGGGAAGCATTTGATTTTCAAGCAGATGATTTAAACCTGCATGCACGGGAAACGATCGTCGTACTCAAGCAAGTCGCGCAGTTTCAGGACCATGCACTCGGGAGACTTGTTGACGCATGGGATTTTCGGATGTCGGCTGGGTCGACACAAGCGCATGCATGGGAACTGTTTTTCTGGGAACACTTGGTCCCTACCGTCCTGCGTTCTCAACTTAAGACCTTGGGATACGAGGGCGAGGCTGAGAAGATTCTTGGGATTCTTATTCCGGACCTGGCTGCTGAGAGAGATTCTCGAGTTGCTTTGAGCCTTATGCGGGATTGGGCTGACTCCGACCAAAGGAAGCTTGATCTTGCTGTAGAACATGCACTTATCAGTTTTGACGCCTTTGTCGACATGGACAAGCTTTGCCCCTGGGGTGATGTTCATATGCGCTACGCCGATCACGCGTTTGCTGATTTGCTCATCGAAGCAGGTGTAGAAGAAAAGTTGGTTCGCTCTGGGGAATATGAAGTGCCAGGAAGTGGAGAGACAGTTGGCCTGGCTGGATACGCCAGTACGGGGGATTACAGGCAGATCTATGGCAGCTCATTCAGGGTAGCGATTGACGTTGGGGAATGGGACAACTCAATTGCGCTTAATGGACCAGGGCAAAGCGGAGATCTCTCGTCTGGATACCAGTTTGAACACATGGACAGATGGGTGAAAGGAGAGCCATTTCCTTTGCTGTACTCCAAAGGTCTAATTGAAAAACACCGCCGTCAACTAATTATTTTGAAGCCGCGATAGGAGAGAAAAATGCCCGATTATATTTCGTATGCTCAATCGCCAGCCATGTGGATGTTTTCGCTAGCCGTAATGGCTGTGATTGTTTTTCAGGCAGTCGTGTTCTTTCGCCTAGCCAAGCAAAATGCCCAGGAAGGCCATATTGAGAATAAAGAACTTATGCAGGCAATGAGGGCTGGGGCTATTTCAGCGATTGGACCGTCTGTGGCAGTGGGGATCGTGGCCTTGTCCCTGATTCCTATCTTCGGTACTCCGCCCGTCCTAATGCGTATCGGAATGATTGGATCGGTGCCGTATGAGCTGGCTGCCGCAAATGCTGCCGCTGAATCAATGAATGCACCGATGGGGACCGAGAACTTTGACGCAGTTGTTTTCGCCGCGGTCTTCTTCACAATGGCGTTGGGCGCAGGAGTCTGGATGCTCGAGGTAGTTCTAGCAACTAGTGCGATGGGCAAGATGTCCGAGAAGCTAAGCGAATGGAAGCCATGGGCTATGGCTGCACTAACAGGAGGCGCACTTCTGGGTGCTTTTGCCTTCCTGACTATCAGTCAGGCCTCTGGCGGATCGAAGAACCTGGCCGTCATGGCGGGCTCTTCCGGTGCAATGGTGATCTTCCTACTGTTGTCGGAGCGATTGAATATGCGTTGGCTCAGAGAGTGGGCGCTTGGTTTTGCAATGATTATTGGCCTAGCAGTTGCATACTTTGTGGCTGCGTAATCGAGGAGCATCTGAAATGACGACCAAAGCAATGTCTGATGACGTTTACATTAACCGGATTAATTTTTGGGGCAGAATCACAGTTGGGCTCGGGTTGATTCTGGCAATGGCCGCTCCGATCTACCTCTTCACGGTCGAAGGGTTGTTCCCGGGGTGGGGAGTACTCGGCACATGTTTCTTGGCGGTTGCCGTAATTTATGCTGCGAACTGGATTGTTGAACCTGCAACCTATTTCCCGATGCTGGGAGTGTCAGGCACTTATCAAGCCTGGCTCGTAGGAAATATCTCTAACAAGTTACTTCCCGCGTCTGTGACAGCACAAGCAGCAGTCGATGCTAAGCCAGGTACGAAGAAAGCAGAGCTAACAGCAGTTGCCGCTATTTCTGGTGCTGTTATTGTTCACGTAGCAGTGATGATCCTTGCAGTAGCTATTTTCGGCAACTGGATTATTGCAGTTCTTCCTGAGAGTGTTCGCGCAACTTTTGACTACATTCTTCCCGCGATTATTGGTGCAGTCTTTGTGCAATTGGCTGTAGTGGTTAAGTCGATTCCGACGACACTTGTTTCGCTTGTGACTGCAGCCGGAATCGTATTCGCTTTCGCGCCTGCTTTCCCTGACTGGACGGCATTCTCTCTACCGATTGTTGTACTGAGCTCGGTCGCCGCATCAATGTTTTTCGGTTCTCGTGCTGCGAGCAAAGCGCAAGATGGTGGCAAGGAAACTGTCCCCGGAAGAGTTGAGATTTAATCGATCTCGAGAGTCTGCTCGCCTCACAGTCCCAGTGCCTTGATCCTTGACACTGGGATGGATGAAATTGGGAAAAGAAGAAAGAGAGCGCTTTTCCGATAACAACGCATTTGCTCAATAGGAGACGGATATGGCGTACGTTGCATTGATTGCGACTGGCGGAACGATTGCTTCAACTCGTTCAGAGGATGGAGCTTCCGTCGGGGTGACAGCCGAGATGTTTGATTTAGGGACCGAAAGCAATCTGGAAGTAAGACGGGTCGATGCCATTTTAGAGGGCAGCTACCGTCTCACATTTGAGGACTTGTCAGTGATTGCCGATGTCGTAAACCGATCTCTCAAGGACTCTGATTGCATTGGTGCCGTGATCACGCACGGGACAGACACGATGGAGGAAACTGCTTATTTTCTTGACCTTGTAATTGCGACTGATAAGCCTATCGTGCTTACTGGTGCCCAACGTACTTTCGATACACCAGACTCTGATGGACCACGGAATCTCCAAGATTCTTTGACGGTTGCTGCATCGCCGAGGGCTCGTAACCTCGGAGCTGTGGTGTGTTTTGCAGGAAATGTTTGGAACGCTCGAGGGGTTCGGAAGTGTCACACGATCCAGTCGCAGGCATTCACCGGAACGAAAGTAGGGGAGGTTTACGAAGACGCCTTTACGCTCGTTGCTTTGCCTGAGACGAACGAGACTCTTGACTTCGATGCTGGAAAGTTTTCTGAGGGAAACATTCCAATCATTACCTATGGCATTGGAACCGATACAGTCCTATTTGAAGCGGCACGCGCTACAGATCCTACGGCAATAGTTCTTGAAGGCTGTGGTTCTGGCAATGCGGGAATAGGGTTTGAAGAGGCTATTGCTAAAACTGCTGAATCGGATATTCCCGTTATTCTTGCAACACGCGTTGAAGAAGGTCCAGTGATTCCGATGTATGGGAACGGTGGAGGTGTTGACCTGGTCAGAGCAGGGGCAATTACTGCAGGAACCCTAAGCGTTTTTCAGGCTAGGGTGTTGGCCGCAGTCGCCGCAAGTACCGCAGAAAATTTTCAGGCGTTCCGCGAAAGATTTATCCGTTTGCGCGGTTGAGATGCTCTGCTAGGGGACTTGGAGTTTTAGACAGAAGCGCGGGTTCCCGTTGACACCGGTGCAAAATGTAGCTCAGCTGGCTGCATGATTTTACACTCCGCCCAGGTCGGCGAATGGTGTGATGTACGGTTTTGCATCGGCGTGCAGGGTAGGGCTGTCGGCAAGGTCAATGGGTGGCGGCAGGAAGAAGGGTTACGCTGGGTACCTGCAGAAATGGGGGATGGAGTGGGCCGAGCACTCGGGGCGGCAGGGGCCGAACAGCCCCCCCCAACAGCCAAGCGCTCCCAACAGCCCCAACAACCTCAAAAAACAAACAGAGAACTACAACTCCACGACGGTGTTCTTGGACTGCTCGAGGAGGTCCTTCTTCTTGCGGGCGCGCTCGAGTTTGGACCACTGGTCGCCGGGTACGGCGTTGCGGGCCTCGTCGATGACGGCGACGTCCGGGGTGCCCCAGGCGATCGGCATCGGGGTGACCATCTGCCACATCTTCTTGTTCTGGGCGGAGCGCTGCGCGCCGACGGCGGCGACGGGGACCTTGGTGCCCACCTTGTCGGAAGTGTTCGGGATCGGGTGATAGACGCGGGAGGTGATGCCCCAGCGGGGCGGCAGGGAGGGCTCGACGTTCATGTTCACCAGGGCGGTCAGGGTGATGGTGGTGCCGACGCGTTCGGTGATGATGGCTGGGGCCAGCGGGTTGGCGTCGTAAAGTTCTTGCGTCTTGCCCACGCTGCGGGGGATGAGCAGGCCCACGACGAGCATCATCAGGCCGAAGAGGGCGAGGCCGTACGTGCCTAGGGTGTGCCAGGGGGATTCGGGGTCGACGAAGAACCAGACGGCTGCGGCGCCGGCGAGCGAGATCACAAAGAGGGCGACGCCCGAAGCGACGAGGCTGCGGGTGTCGCGGATCATTTCGTTGTGTTGCTTTGCATACTCTTCGTCGACGTCGAACTTGAAAACCTTCATGGGGAAGAGTTTAGAGGTCGGAGGCGTCGACGAGTCGATACGCGTAGCCCTGCTCGGCGAGGAAGCGCTGGCGGTGGATGGCGTATTCGGCGTCGAGGGTGTCGCGGGCGACCACGGTGTAGAACACGGCCTCTGCGCCGTCGGCCTTCGGGCGCAGCAGCCGGCCCAGGCGCTGCGCTTCCTCTTGGCGGGAGCCGAATGTGCCGGAGACCTGGATGGCCACGGCGGCTTCGGGCAGGTCGATGGAGAAGTTCGCCACCTTGGACACCACAAGGGTGGAGATTTCGCCGTCGCGGAAAGCCTGGAAGGCTTGTTCGCGTTTCTTGGTGGTGGTTTTGCCGTCGACAAGTGGGGCGTCGATTCGCGCGGCGATCTCCTCGAGTTGGTCGACGTAGGCGCCGATGATCAAGGTCTGCTGGCCCGCATGTTTTGCAAGCAGCTTATCGACGACCCCAAGCTTCGCCTTCGAACACGCCGCCAACCGGTAGCGTTCGCGGGTTTCGGCGGTGGCGTAGGTGAGGCGTTCGTCGTCGCCAAGCGTGGTGCGCACTTCGACGCATTCGGCGGTGGCGATGTAGCCGGCCATTTCGAGTTCTTTCCAGGGGGCGTCGTAACGCTTGGGGCCGATGAGGGAGAACACGTCGTCCTCGCGGCCGTCCTCGCGCACCAGGGTGGCGGTCAGGCCCAGGCGGCGGCGCGACTGGAGGTCGGCGGCCATCCGGAAGACGGGGGCGGGCAGGAGGTGGACTTCGTCGTAGATGATGAGGCCCCAGTCGCGGGAATCAAAAAGTTCGAGCGCGCGGTACTCGCCCTTCGTTTTACGGGTGACCACCTGGTAGGTGGCGATGGTGACCGGTCGAATCTCCTTCTTCTCGCCGGAGTATTCGCCGATCTCCTCGGGCGTGAGCGTGGTGCGGCGCAGCAGCTCGTCGCGCCACTGGCGGCCCGCGACGGTGTTGGTGACCAGGATCAGCGTGGTGGTCTGCGCCTGCGCCATCGAGGCCGCACCCACAATGGTTTTGCCCGCGCCGCACGGCAACACGACGACGCCGGAGCCACCTTCCCAGAAGGACTCGGCGGCGTACTGCTGGTAGTCGCGCAACTCCCAACCGTCGTGGTTGAGTGCAATCGGGTGGGACTCGCCATCGACGTAGCCGGCGAGGTCCTCCACAGGCCAGCCGAGTTTGGTCAGTTCCTGTTTGATTTGGCCGCGGGCGGATGGGTGGACGGGGATGGTGGTGTCGTCGATACGCGATGCGACCAGCGGAATGATCTTCTTGGAGCGGGTGACCTCGGTGAGGATCGCTGGGTCGTCCGCCTCGAGGATGAGCCCGTGCGCGGGGTGCTTGACCAGCTTGAGGCGACCGTAGCGCGCCATGGTCTCCGCAACATCCACGAGCAGCGGCTGCGGGACGGGGAAGCGGGAGAACCGTTCGAGCACGTCAACGGCCTGCTCCGCGTCGAAGCCGGCAGCGCGTGCGTTCCACAACGCGAGCGGGGTGATGCGGTAGGTGTGGATATGCTCAGGTGCGCGCTCGAGCTCCGCAAACGGGGCGAGCGCAGCACGGGCCTTGGGTGCGTCCGGGTGTGCGACCTCGAGCAGCACAGTCTTGTCCGACTGGACGATAAGCGGGCCGTCGCCGAGAGCCATGCGATCTACTCCTCCTGTTCGTAGGCGTTGGTAGTCTACGGGCATGGCTGCGAAAAATACATCCGTTGTCCTCGGGGAACGATACGACAAGTTCATTGCCGAATTACTTGAAGACGGCCGCTACGCCTCCGCCAGCGAAGTGCTGCGCGAAGGTCTGCGACTGGTGGAGGAGCGGGAGCAGAAGTTTAAAGCGCTACGCAAGGCCGCGGAGAACGGCGACATTGACGCGAAGGCGTTTATCGACGAACTGCGCTAACCCCTCCGGAGCACCTGTGACCACTTGGTTACGCTGCCGTTGTTGAGGATCGTGCGCTTGTAAATGCCGGCGGCACCCCACACGACGAGCACAGTGGTGACCGCAGCGAGCGCGAAGGAGCCCGCGAGCTGGATGGCGGTGAAGTCGCCAGCTGCGTAGGTCAAGGGCGCGCTGAAGATCGAAAACGGCGGGATCCAGCTCACGACCTGCATGAAGGTTGAGTCGGTGTTGGACCAACCAAACGACGAGATGTACACGCACGCCATCAGCAGCATCAGGATCGGCATCTGGGTGGACTGCAGGTCCTCGGTGCGCTGCACCATCGCGCCGGCGGCGGCGTAGAGGCCGCCGAAGAACAGCATGGACAACAGCCAGGCGACAAGCAGGATGGGGAAGACGGACCAGTCGATTTCGACGTCGTCGATAAGCCCCGAGACCTTCAGGCCGATGCCGCCGACGGCGAGCAGCACCGCGGTGGCGAGGAAGCCGAAGATGACGGTGCCCAGCAGTTTGCCGGCGAGGAAGTCCAGCGGGCGAACGGAGGCCAAGATGAGCTCGACGACACGCGACGACTTCTCCTCGGTGACGCGGCTGCCCACCTGGGCGGCAAAAGTGATCACGGTGAACATGACGATGATCAGCGCGAAGAAGGTGGTCAGCAGGCGGGTCAACTGCTCTGCGGTGTCGTCGCCTTCGGTGTCGTTGATGTCCACCGGCACAACGTCGATCTGCGGGGAGGCAGCCTCGTAATCGGCGGGGCTAATGCCCAGGGTGCTTAAGGTTTCGGCGCGCGCCTGCTGTTGGGAGAGGGCGTCGAGGCCGGTGAGGATGGTGGTGGAGGGGGAGCCGTCTGCAAGGACTTCCCAGGTGTCTCCCTCGACGATCAGGGCGGCCTGCACGTCGCCGTCGCGGACTAACTGTTCGGCCTCGGTGCGGTCGGTGGCGGTGCGGGCGTCGTAGCCGGCGTCGTCGAGAAGCTGCTCTGCGATACCCACAGCGGCAACGGCCGGGCCGCCGGCCTCTGCTTCCGTTTCGCCCTTGTTTTGCATCCAGGAGCCGAAGCCGATCATGCCGAGAATGGCCAGCAACATGATCACGAGCGTGACAATGACGCCCTTCTTCAGCAGCAGAATCTGCACCTCGCGCTTCGCGGTGGTGGTGATGGTGTGCATGGGGGAGTAGGTCTTCATTACTTCACAACCTCCTTGAACAGCTCGGCCAGATCCGGCACGACGCGGGTGAACTCGTGGACGGGGCCTGCGGCCATGGCGGCGCGGAGGATGTCCTGGTCGTTGTCGGCGGAAGTGGTTTCGACGATGACGTGGGTGGGGGTGTCGCTAATAAGCGTGGCGGTTGCGGGGATCCAGCCGCGCGCTTGCGTGCCGACGCGGAAACGCACCGGGCCGCCCGAGCGCAGCTCATCGACGGTGTCTTCGGCCACCATGCGGCCGCGGGTGACGATGCCGATGCGGTCGCAAAGCCGCTGCACCAAATCGAGCTGGTGCGACGAGAAGATGACTGGCACGCCGGCGCGGGCGCGGTCGGTGAGCATCGTGCTCATCACGTCCACGGCAACCGGGTCCAGGCCGGAGAACGGCTCGTCAAGGATGAGCACCTCCGGGTCGTGGATCAGCGATGCGGCCAACTGCACGCGCTGCTGGTTGCCCAGGGAGAGGTCGTCGAGCTTGTCGTTGAGCCGCTCGCCGAGGCCCAACTCCTCGAGCAGTTCGGTGCCGCGCTGCTTGGCGGCTGCGCCGTCCACGCCGTGGAGTTTGGCCAGGAAGATCAACTGATCAAGGATCTTTTCCTTGCCGTAGAGGCCGCGCTCTTCGGGCATGTAACCGATGCGGCGACGGGAGTCGTCGTCAAGCGGGCGCCCATCGAGGAGCACCTCGCCAGAATCGGCGCTGAGCACTCCTAATGCGATGCGCATCGTCGTCGATTTTCCGGCGCCGTTGGAACCGACGAAACCGTACATTTCCCCATCGTGGACGGTGAAGTCCATTCCGTCGAGGGCCTGGACGTCGCCGAAGCGCTTGTGAAGGTCCTGAATCTGAAATGTAGTCACCCGACAAAATTAGCAAAGGATTCGACTTCGCTCAGGGCGGGTTTACCATGAACTCATGACTGCAACCATCTCATCCCCTGCGGCGCATCTGGCCCGCGAACTCGGCGCCGACGAGGCGCTGTCCACGCGCCCGATCGACCGCATCAAGTACGCCCACGACGCATCCCACTTCCTCTACACCCCGGATGTGGTGGTGGAGGCGCGCAACGCGAACGACGTTGCGGCGGCGTTCCGCGCGTCGGCATCCTCCGGCGCCCCGGTGGTGCTGCGCGGCGGCGGTACCTCGCTGTCTGGCCAGGCAGGCGGTGCGGGCATGCTGGTGGACGTGCGTAAGCACTTCCGCGGCGTGGAGGTGCTTGACGGTGGCAAGCGCGTGCGCGTCCAGCCCGGCTCCACGGTGCGCCAGGTCAACGCGCACCTGGCCGCGTTCGGCCGCAAGATCGGCCCGGACCCGGCGTCCGAGGGCGCCGCGACGATGGGCGGCGTGATTGCCAACAACTCCTCCGGCATGGCGTGCGGCACGGAGTTCAACACCTATAACACCATCGAGTCCGTCACCTTCGTCCTGCCGTCTGGCACGGTGATCGATACGGCTCACCCGGATGCGGAGGCGCAGTTCGCGCGCCAAGAGCCGGAGCTCGTGGACACGATTGAGAAGCTCAAGCGACGCGTGCGCGACAACAAGGAATCCGTAGACATCATCGAGCGCCACTTCGCGCTGAAAAACACGATGGGCTACAGCCTGAATTCGTTCTTGGATTACGACTCGCCGCTGGACATCTTCATGCACCTGCTGGTCGCATCCGAGGGCACACTCGCGTTCATCGCGGAGGCCGTCCTGCGCACCATCGAGGTGCCGAAACTGAAGACGACCACCATCGCGGTCTACCCGACGCTGGACGCCGCGACGCGCTCCCTGCCGGCCCTGTTTGAGTCGAAGGCGGCGACGCTGGAGTTGATGGATTCGCGCTCCATCAAGGTCGGCCGCACCTTTGATTCGGTGCCGGAGCAGATCACCGGCTTCGAACTTGGCGGCCAGGCGGCGCTGCTCATCGAATACCACGCCAACGAGGCCGAGCAGCTGCGCGAATACGAGCAGGCTGGCTCCAAACTCCTGCGCGAGTTCGACCTGCAGACCCCGGCGCAGTTCAGCACCGACCCCATCGAGGCCGCCAAGGCGTGGGCGTTCCGCAAGGGCCTCTACGCCCAGGTCGCGGAGGCGCGCCCGTCCGGCACCACCGCGCTGCTTGAGGACATCGCGGTGCCCGTCGAAGACCTCGCCGACACTTGCGGCGGGTTGCAGCAGCTTTTCGACGCCTACCGGTACGACGACGCCGTCATCTTCGGCCACGCCAAGGACGGCAACATTCACTTTTTGATCACCGACCGCTTCGAGGGCGACGAGAACCTCACGCGTTACGACGGCTTCAACGAGGACATGGTGGACCTCGTGCTCGGCGCCGGCGGCAACCTCAAGGCTGAGCACGGCACCGGCCGCGTCATGGCGCCGTACGTGCGCCGTCAGTACGGCGAGGAACTCTACGACGTGATGGTGCAGCTCAAGCGCATCGCCGACCCGCGCGGGGTGATGAACCCGGGCGTGATCATCACTGACGACGAGCGCGAACACATGAAGAACTTCAAGCTCAACCCGCAGGTGGAAGACGAAATCGACTCCTGTGTGGAGTGTGGCTACTGCGAGCCGGTGTGCCCCTCGCGCGACCTGACCATGACCCCGCGCCAGCGCATCGTCGTGCGCCGCGCACGTGCGAAGGCGCTGCAGGAAGGCGACATGGAGCTGGTTAAGCACATCGACGAGGCCTACCAGTACGACGGCATCGACACCTGTGCGGTGGACTCCATGTGTGTCACCGCGTGCCCGGTGGGTATTGACACCGGCAAGTTCATCAAGTCGCTGCGCCGCGGCCAGGCCGGTGCTGTGAAGTCCGCTGGTTGGGCGGCCGCCGCGAAGGCGTGGGGCCCGGGCAACACGTTGGCCTCCGCAGCGTTGACCGGTGCGTACGTCATGCCGACGAGCCTGGTGCAGAAGGTTACTGACGTTGCCCGCGCGCTCGTGGGCGAGGACACCGTCCCGCAGTATCGCCCGGAACTCTCCAAGGGTGGCGTGAAGCGCTCCAAGGCATTCGGCACGAAGGTCGGCGCGCCGGGCGCGGAGCCTGTTGGCGTGTTCGTCCCGGCGTGTGTGAACTCCATGTTCGGCCCGCAGGGCGATGGCGTCGGTGCCTCGGAGGCGTTTGCGAAACTCGTCGAGCGCGCCGGTCTGTCCCTCGTCGTTCCGGAGGGTATCGACGGCATGTGCTGCGGCACCCCGTGGACCTCGAAGGGCATGAGCACCGGCCACGACATCATGCAGCGCCGTGTCAACGACCAGCTCATCGCCGCTACCGACGGCGGGCGCCTGCCGGTCGTGGTGGACGCGTCGAGCTGCACGCACGGCTTCCGCGACATGGCTGAAAACATCGGCATCACGGTCATCGACGCCATCGAGTTTGTCGACGAGCACGTGCTCGATCGCCTCACGGTCAACCACAAGGTGCCGTCGGTGACGCTGCACCCGACGTGTTCGGCAACCCACCTGGGTATCGTCGATACGCTGAAGCACGTTGCGGCCGCCGCTGCAGAGGAAGTAAACGTTCCGGCCGAGTGGAACTGCTGCGGCTACGCGGGTGACCGCGGCATGCTGCACCCCGAACTCACCCACGCCGCGACGAAGCGGGAGGCTGCACAGGCCAAGGAGTTCGGCTCGGCGTGCCACGCGTCGTCCAACCGCACCTGCGAGTTGGGCCTGACGGCCGCGACCGGCGCGGACTACGAGCACATCCTGGAAATCCTGGAGCGCGCCAGCCGCTAGGCCAGCACCACTTTTGTCACCCGCGGCAGGGCGATGCGCACGACCCGGTCCTTCGCTTCGTCGAGCGCGTCCACCTGGCCCGCAGTGACACTCAGCGGCAGCACAGTGATCGTCTTGCCGCGCCCTTGCTTATCTACGTAGCCCACGGTGACGTGCCTGCGCGCCCGCGCCGCCGCGCGCAGCGTTTCAAACGCATCCCCGCTGCCAGCATCGGTGCTTTCGGCAGAGCGCAGCTTTGCGACGATCGCACGCACCTGCTCCGGCGCCACCCTCCGCGACTTCGGAAGCGTCGATGGCGTCGGCGCAACCAGGGCGGGCTCGGGAGCCATGTTGACGGAAACACCCTGGTCGTCCTCTGCGGTGGGTTGTAGTCCTGCGGTGCGCAGCGCCGTCATGAGCTTTGCCAGCGGCAGGTATGAGATGGCGACGGTGGGGGCGAGGACCCGCAGGCCTAACTTCTCTGCTGCGGTAGCGATGAGCGCCGGGTCCTCTGAGCGGATGTAGGAGAGCGCTTCGCCGGCGCGGATGGCGCCGTGGGTACGCGCGGTGTCGTCGATGATGAAGGTGATGGCCTGGGGGACCTCGCCAAGTACGTGGTCTGCGAGCCAGCCGTGGATCTCCGGGGCGGTCAGTCCACTGTCCAGGCCACGGCGCACCGAGGCCTCCGAGATACGCCACACGCTGGCAAGACCAGGCGACTCCAGATCCGCGATGCGCTCGATGAACCCGGCCATTGCGGGCTCGAACGGGCCCGGGGCTAGCACCGTCATGTCGGCCTGGGCGATCAACGTGTCCACCGAGGCGGGCACGAGCGTGGCGGTTGCTGCAGCGACGTCTTCGCCGTTGATCAGGGCTAACGTCGGGGTCGGCTGCGCTTGGTTGGCCAGCGCGCCGACGAATTCGGCTTCCCGGACAACCGCGGCGATGAGGTTGTCGGAGAACCCCGACGATTCCAGCGGGGCGTGGAAGAGCATCCTGTCCATGTCGCCCGCGTGGCGCAGCATGGTGAGGCGGGCGTGGCGAAGCGCGGGGGCGTGGGCGTCGTCGCTAAGCAACTTCGCCCCTGTATCCACGCGCCACGGGGAGGCCACCCAGCCGGCGAGCACGATCGCCCACTGATCGGACAGTGTCGCGTCAAGCCAGGTCAGGGCGTCGCGAGTGGCGGCGAGCACATCCTCATCGTCGACGTTGCCGCGGCCGACAAGACCCGCGGACTCGCCGACGGTGACAAGCAAGCTCGGGTCGAACCCAAGTGCCTTCTCCAGGTTTGCCGCCGCGCGCACGCCGACAGTGCCGTCTTTGTTCAGTACCACCGGGGTATCCATCAGCGTCATGACCAGTTGGCGCATCTGGCGCACCGCGTCGAGGCCCTGGGCGGTTGCGGTTTCGTCGATAGCGGCCTGATCGATCTCTGGTACGGCGGGTGGTGCAAGCGGGAACACGCGCGGCGTTGCGCCACGCATCGCGTCGCGCACCGGACGGGGCAGGCGCACCGTGGTCTCGTCGACGCGCACAAGCAGACCAAGCGCGAGCAACTTGGACACCGGCGCATCCGGGTCCGCATCGGGTGCAGCCGCCGCGGTTGTGCCCACCCCGCCGGACGCCGCAAGGGTGTCCAACACCTTGCGCTCACGCGCAGGCAGTGACGCCAGCGCCTCGGTCGCGCCGGGCGGCAGCGTATCGGTCACGCGCCAACCGGGAGGCAGGGCAGTCAGCGTGCCGGGGGCGATACGCAACGCCTCATCCGGACCAAACACGAGCGCCAACTCGCGCAGGTGGTGAGTGGAGCCGAAGCCGGTGGCGTTCACAGGCTCAAGCTCCGCTCCGGCATCCGCGAGCTGCTCGAGCACCGCCAGATCCGCGGCGTTGAGGAGACGCAACGCGCGCGACGCCGACCCGGGAAGACCAAGCCTGGTCGCGAGTGAGCCCACCGACGGCGGGGCGGGGAAGAAGGCATCCGGGCGTGCCTCGATGAGGGCGTGCAGCGCGTCGTCATCGAGCGAACTCAAGAATTTAGGGAACGTAGACATTGCGGGGGTGAGTTTACGTGCGTTTTTGTCTCCGGCGTGAAAGAATGAGGGGCATGGCTAAAGATGTGAAGAAGATTGGGCGCGCAAACCCCGCATGGCCCGCTAATACCCCAGGTAACCTGCACCCGGTCACCGAGATCACCTCGACGTTAACCGGTGCTTCCAGCCCGTTCGGCGACGACCTGATCCTGCCGATGCCGGCAGAAGAGACGGGCTACGTCCACCCGACGACGCGCATCAACCGCTAAACCAGCGGAACTTAAAAAACCGGCACGGTGCCTGACCGTGCCGGTTTTTGTTGTGGGGTGGCAAAGGCAAACGCCCCGTTCACAACCTGAACGGGGCGGACGATTGCTGTGCGCTATTGCTTAGCGAGCCTGGAAGGACTGCTGCACGGAAGCAACGGTGTTGTTGACCTGGTTGGCAAAGTTAGCGCCGACCAGGTTTGCCACGGCTGCGAAGTCGCCGGAGAGGGCAGCGTCGATCAGCGGCTGGTTTGCAGCGTAGAACGCGCTGTAGTCGTTGCGGTTAGCAACGTAGTTGGACTGCACGGAAGCCGGAACCTGGAAGCCGAATGCCTGGATAGCGTTACGCACCTGTGCGTAAAGGGCATCGACCTGCGGGGACTGTGCGGCCGGAGCCTGGGCCTGTGCTGCCGGCTGAGCCGGAGCGGCCTGCTGTGCCGGTGCCGGTGCTGGCTGCGGGGCCGGCTTGGATACCTGCGCGTCGCGGTTGGTCGGCGCGGAGTTCAGGCCGTAGCGAGCGGAGCAAGCCGGCCATGCGCCCCAACCCTGACCTGCCAGGGTGCGCTCGGCGACAGCGATCTGCTGCTCGCGGGTTGCCAGGTTAGCGGTCGGGGCGAACTCGCCGCCACCGTATGCCAGCCAGGTGCCGTAGGAGAACTGCAGGCCACCGTAGTAGCCGTTGCCGGTGTTGATAGCCCAGTTGCCGCCGGACTCGCACTGTGCAAGCTTGTCCCAGTCGGAATCCGGTGCTGCGGTTGCCTGCGGGGCAACAATGCCAGCCAGTGCAGCTGCTGCTGCAGAACCTGCCAGAGCCTTCTTGCCCATGGAGGTGGTCTTCTTAGAGTGGCGTCCCATTGTTTCGTTTCCTCTCATCGTTGACCGCCAATTTCTCGGGACAGCCTAACGTTGTATAACGATTGTGTCACGTAACGGTGTCGTTTTGGGGCGCAATACTCGAAAAAGCCTCACATTTCCCCAGCTCGAAGGCGTGACATGCAAAATATGTGTTCTGGGTCACACTATCGTGAACTGCTTGATTTTCGGGCGGAAATAGTAAGGTTTTGATTTTGTTTTACTTACTGGCGGTACATCTGCACGAGTGATACTGCATAAGTGATGCGTTACGGAAGGAGAGCGCCATGCCTGTCGGAAAGGTGAAATGGTACGACGCCGAAAAAGGGTTCGGCTTCGCATCCAACCCGGGAGACGAGGATGTCTTCATCGGTAAGTCCGTGCTGCCTGAGGGAGTTGAGGAGCTGGTCGCAGGCCAGCGCATCGAGTTCGACTTCGCCGCAGGCCGTCGCGGCCCGCAGGCGCTGCGCGTGAAGGTGCTGGATACCCCGAAGCGCCGCCCAGTGCACCGCCGTAAGCCGGAGGAGCTGGGAAGCATGCTCGCGGACGTGATGACGCTCATCGAGACCCAGGTCCAGCCTGCTTTGACCAACGGCCGCTACCCGGACCGCAAGGAAGGCCGCCAGGTGGCGGAGATCCTGCGGGCCGTGGCGCGCGAGCTGGATGCGTAATTAGTTAAAGCCCACGGACCATGTGGCGATGACAGGGGTTTCCTCCCCGTCATCGCCCTTTTTAATGTCCAGGGTGGTTACCTCGGCAACGACGAGCTTCGCGCCGGACTCGGTCGTAGCCGGCACGGTCTCCTCGGTTGCCTCGCCGGAGGTGAAGACGCGCTCGGAGTTGGCCTCCGGGTCGTCGTAAATGAGCAGCAGGCGCCAGCTATTCGACGCAATCTCGTCCGGAACCGTAACCACCACATCACCCTCGCCGCGCTGCATGGTGGGGGCATCACCGCCGGCGCACTCCTCGTCCAACTCACACACGGTGTACACACCGATGTCCTCGCGCTCACCGTTGGCAGCCACCGACACCGTCAGTTCATCGACCGGAGTGGTGGGGCGGGTGCGCTGGTACTCCATGACGGCGTAGACCACGCCGACGAGTGCCAGGACGCCCACGAGGGCGACCACGATGGTTTTCCACTGCTTGCTGCCTGAACGTTGTGCCATGGCGAGAAATCCTAACTAGTCAGCCTGGGCAAAGCGCACCCGGTACATGTCCGGCCAGCGCTTGCCGGCAAGGAAGAACTCGTCAGTGCCCGGGATGTGGGCGATGCCGTTGAGGACGTGGTTCGGGTCGTCGGTGGCGTTATTGGGCAGGGCGGAGGCGTCGATACGTGCGGTGACCTCGCCCGTTTCCGCGTCAATGCGCACGATGTCGGTGGTGGTGAACACGTTGGCGTAGACATCGTTACCGACGCACTCCAACTCGTTGAGGCCCGCCACCGGCTCGCCATCAAGCGTGACGGTGAAGCGTTCGCGCTCCTCGAGCGTTTCCGGATCCATGCGGCGCAGCTCTTCGGTGCCGTCGGAGAAGATCACCTCGTTCGCTTCCGGGCGTGAGCACAGCCCCCAGCCTTCGCCCTGATAGGAGGCGCGGCCGATCTCCTCGAGCGTTTCTGCGTTGCGACGAATCGCTGTCCCGTCGAGCCACGTCAACTGCCACAGGGTGTCGTCGATACGCGTAATGCCCTCGCCGAAAAACTGCGGATCCAAATCCACCGACGCGAGCTCCTCGCCCGCAACCGTGCGGGTATACAGGCGCGACTCGCCCTCCTGGCCAGTGCCAACGTAGAGGTTGCCGTCGGCGGTGACCTCGAGGCCCTGCGTGAAACTGGTCTGGTCGAACGGGAGGCGCTCGATCACCTCGGCGCGAAGGTGCTCGACGCTTGGGGTGGACGACTCCGGCGCGCAGCCAGCAAGCAAACCGCCCGAAAGCGCAGCGATAACAGACAGAGCGGACAAAGCTTCACGATGACCCATGGGTTACATCCTGCACTACATCGCGCATAATGGGTAAGCGTGTCACGATCCAGAAAACGCACTCGCTCCCGCAACCCGTTGCTTGGCAACGATGCAATAGCTATTGCGCTCGAGGCGCTTGAAGAAATCGCAGACGGCGACATCGGCGAACACATCGGTGTTACCGGGCTGACCCGCAATGTTGCCACGCACCGCTTCGAAGCCGACGTGCCCGGATACGCCGGGTGGGAATGGAACGCCGTCATCGCCTGCGCGGACGGCTCCAACGCGGTCACCGTCAACGAGGTCGCGCTCGTGCCCTCCCAAGGTGCGCTCGAAGCGCCCGACTGGGTGCCGTACTCCGAGCGGCTGCGCCCCGGCGACCTGGGCCCAGGCGATGTGCTGGAGCTCCTGCCTGACGACGAACGCGTCACCGACGATTCCTTTGCCCGCGACGCCATTACCTTCCCGGGCCGCGAAACCAAGCACTACCTGACCAAACAAGGCCTGGAGGACGCGAAGTACCGCTGGCGCACTGGCGACTACGGGCCAAACAGCGAGTTTGCCGAAAAGGCAGCCCTGTCGTGCCGCACCTGCGCCTTCTATATCCCCATGGCGGAACCGGTGGGGGAGCACTTCGGTGCTTGTACCAACGAGTATTCCGCCGACGGCCATGTCGTTGCGTCTTCCTACGGTTGCGGCGCGCACTCGGACACGGAAGTAGATAACTCCTAAGTAATTCCAATCACTGGGGCAGCAAAATAGTTGCGTTTGCCCAGGGAGAGTGAAAAGCTAAGCCCCCGTGAGTACGACCACGGGAGCAAAAATGAATAAGGACCAGCCGCAGCCGCGCGGCGGGCTGGACGCCTTCTTCCACATCACAGAGCGCGGATCCACGGTGGGCACCGAAGTGCGTGCCGGGGTAGTGACCTTCTTCGCGATGGCATACATCGTGCTACTCAACCCGCTGATCATCGGCACCAGCCCCGACCGCGAGGGCACCGTGCTGGGCATCCCGCAGGTAGCGGCCGCCACCGCCTTGGCTGCGGGCGTGATGTGTATCTTGTTCGGCCTGGTTGCCAAGTACCCCTTCGGCATCGCCGCCGGCTTGGGTATTAACACGCTCGTCGCCGTGACCATGGTGGGCCAGCAGGGTCTGACCTGGGCGGAAGCGATGGGCCTGGTGGTTATCGACGGCATCATTATCGTGCTGCTGGCCATCTCCGGTTTCCGCACCGCCGTGTTTAACGCCATTCCGAATTCGATGAAGGTGGCCATGAGTGTCGGTATCGGCATGTTCATCGCCACCATCGGTCTCGTGGACGCCGGCTTTGTCCGCCGCATCCCGGACGCCGCCATGACCACCGTCCCGGTCCAGCTGGGCACCGGCGGTTCGATCGCGTCCTGGCCGACCTTCGTCTTCATCGTCGGCCTGTTCATCTGTGGCTTCATGGTTGTGCGCAACGTGCGCGGCGGCCTGTTCATCGGCATCATTTTGACCACCATCGTCGCCATGATTGTGGAGGCAATCACGGGTTCCGGTTCTTCCGCAGACAACCCGCAGGGTTGGAGCTTGGCCGTGCCGGAGCTGCCGGATTCCTTCGGCGGCATCCCGGACCTGTCCATCGTGGGCAACATCGACCTGTTCGGCGCGTTCATCAACATCGGCGTCATTTCCGCGTCGCTGCTCGTGTTTACCCTGGTGCTGGCCAACTTCTTCGACGCCATGGGCACCATGACCGCCCTTGGCCGTCAGGCTGGCCTCGCCGCTGATGACGGCGTCCTGCCCGACATGAAGCGTGCCCTGGTTGTCGAAGGCTTCGGCGCAGTCGTGGGTGGTGGCGCTTCGGCGTCGTCGAACACGGTGTTCGTGGACTCCTCGGCAGGCATCGCCGACGGCGCTCGTACCGGCCTGGCCAACGTGGTCACCGGTGTGCTGTTCCTGCTCGCAATGTTCTTCACCCCGCTCTACGAGGTCGTGCCCATCGAGGCCGCGGCACCGGTACTCGTTGTCGTCGGTGCGCTCATGATGATGCAGGTCGGCCAGATCAAGTGGAACGACTTCTCGGTCGCGCTGCCGGCATTCTTGACCATCGTCACCATGCCGCTGACCTACTCCATCGCCAACGGCATCGGCGTCGGCTTCATCTCGTTTGCGCTGCTGTCCCTGTTCGCCGGCAAGGCGAAGGACATCCACTGGATCATGTGGCTCATCTCCGCCCTGTTCGTCGTGTACTTCGCGCAGGGCCCGATCATGGCAGCGATTAGCTAAATGCAATTGCGTATCGACGACCCCCTCGACCCCCGTCTCGACGACATCCGCGACCTGAAGCACTCCGACAAGGAGAAAACCCTTGTCTTCGCCGAAGGCCCGCTGGTGGCAGGCAGGTTGGTCGAGTCGCGCTTCCCGGTGCGCGCCGTGTTCGGCTTCGGGGGACGGCTCGAGTCCTTCATGGCCGACTACGGCGAGGAGTTGTCGCGCCGCGGCATCCCGGTCTACGAGATCACCCGCCAGATCATGGGGGAGGTCGCCGGATACGACATGCACCGCGGCCTGTTGGTCTCTGCTGATAAGCCGGAGCCGCTCACCGTTTCCGAGGTGATCGACGGGGCGCGCACCTTAGTCATCCTGGAAGGTGTAGGCGACCACGAAAACATCGGGTCCATCTTCCGCAACGCCGCCGGCATGGGGGTCGACGGCGTGCTTTTCGGGGCGGCGACCGCCGACCCGCTCTACCGGCGCAGCGTGCGCGTGTCCATGGGGCACGTGCTGCGCACCCCGTTCGCGCACCTGGAGGGCACCCCGACGACGTGGCAGCGCTCGCTCGCCGAACTTCACGACGACGGCTGGTGGCTCATTTCACTGACCCCCGCTGACGACGCCGTCGAACTTAAAGAAGCCATCCAGGGCCACGACAAAGTTGCCTTCCTTGTTGGTGGGGAAGGCCCGGGGCTGACCCCGCACGCCATGCGTGCTACCGACGTGCGCGCCAAGATTCCGATGGCGCCGGGCACCGATTCGCTGAACGTGGCCACCTCGGCCGCGATCGCGTTCTACGAGCGCATGCGCTAACCGGGCTAGCCCGGTTAGCGGTCGATGTGGCGGATGCGCTCCTTCAGCGCAGACGCCCACTGCACCGCACGGCGGCGCACACCCCGGCCGATGCGCTTCGCGGCGGCGACGGACGCGTCCGCCAGCTCGGCGAACTCGTCGCCCTCTTGTTTCTCTTGCTCGGCCTCGTAGTCGTCGTAAGCCTTATCGCGCTCCGCGAACTTCGCTGCGACCTCGTTGACCGACTTGGTGGCCGGCTTCGGCTCCTCAATCTTCGGCTCAGGCCGGCCGTCAACGGCATAGCCCACCACGTTGATGTCCGGGCCGTTCTGGCCGATCTCCGCACCCAGCCAGGCTTCCTCGGCGGCAAGCGCAAGGTCCTTCGGCTCAAACGGCAGCGCGATCCCGCCTGCTTGTTCCGCCTTCTCGCCCGCCCAGTAGGGGGCCTCAAACGGCTCGGGTAGGCCGATGTCTTCGATAACACTGGTGCGGGTGGCGCAGAAACTGCGCGACACCTTCTCGCCATTGAAGTGGGCGAAGCCGCCAAAGTCGCTATCCGTACCCAGCGCGATAACGAACACGTCCGCCGCCGGAAGCGCGGTGTGCCATTGGGTAGGGGAGGACAACTCAGTGACGTCCACACGCATGCGCACCACCGAAATCCCCGGGAAGCCCGCAATATAAAACTCGTCGCGGCCAGGCACCGACGAGCGGTTCAACGGAAACGACCCAATCGGCGTGATTGGCCACGCCGGATTCACCTGAGCCAGCAGCTTTCGGCCAAACCCGCGGTCGGCCTTCGGCTCACGACGCAACACCTCCGCAGGTTCAGCAGTGTTGACAAACCACAACGTGACAACGGCGTTGAAACTCATGGCTTACCGCTTCGGACGCTTCGTGTTGGTCCGCACGCCGAGCAGCACGTCCTCCCAGTGGGGCGTCACCGACTTGCGACGACGCTTCTGTGGCTGCTCCTCCTCATCCGGGTGGCGCAGGAAATCGCCCTCGAGCACCTCGCCCTCCTCGGCGGGTGCATCCTGAAGGATTTCGACGGGCGCGGCTGGCGCATCCTCATCCTGCTCGCCGTGCAAGGAACGCACCGCAGACAGCGAGCGCACCGGCTGGGCGAAATCTGGATCGGTCAGATCCGCAGCCATAGCGTTGCGCGCCTCAGTCTGGGCCGCGGCGCCCATGGAGCGCTTAAACGACCACAGGGCCTCGTTCTCCGTCAGGCCCGCCTGCCAGGTAACGCGCACAACCCAGGTGTCGCCCTGCTCGCGGGTAGCATCCCACTCCGCATCGGAAATCGAGTGACCACGGGCAGCAAAGGAGGTAGCCAGGATCTCCAACAACGTCTGCTTCGCCGGGCCATCCTCGCGCACCGGATGGGACTGCTTCGCAGCCTCCGCAACCTGGGCGCGCTCAAGCAGTACCGGGTGGGCATAGGACTCGAGGCGGCTTTCGGCCACACCCATCTCTTCTGCCAACTCCGCGGCGGTCGCGCCGGCGCGGATGCGTGCCTGGATCTCGTTCGGACGCATCGACAACGGAGTGGCGTAGAGCGGATCCGGCTCCGGCAGTGGGCGCGGCTCCGGGGCGGGTGCCACCGGTTGCGCAGGCTGCTCTTCCTCAGTCACCTCGGTATCGGTGGCTGGTTCTTCCGGGGCGGGGGAGTCGTCGATAAGCAACGGCGCAAGCTCCTCACGGGCAAGCTGATAGCGCACACCCTCCTCGTCGCGGAGCACAAAAAACGTCTCCGTCGACTCGTCTTCCAAGAAAACAAGCTCGCGCATAGGACTCCTTCCGCCTGGCAATACGAAAACTAAGCCTATCGGACGCACGTGCCCACATCAGGCAACCAGCCCCAAGACACCCGACGGCGCAAAGCGATACCATCCCAATACGACCAATGACGCCATAAAAATATGTGGTACATCCAGGACAATCGCAGCATTGTCGGACGCATCACAATATTTGCTAGAGTGCGTTACGTAAAAAGGTTGCCCGAAAAACGAGAGCAACACCCAACGTAGGAAAGGGAAACCAGTGGCTACTGAGAACAAGGACAAGGCCGTACTCCACTACCCGGGCGGCGAGTATGAAATGGACATCATGCGCGCCACCGAAGGCAATGACGGTGTCGTGCTGGGGAACCTCCTCGGTGAAACTGGCCTGGTCACCTTCGACCCGGGCTACGTCTCCACCGGCTCCACCGAGTCCAAGATCACCTACATCGACGGTGCAGAGGGCATCCTGCGCTACCGCGGCTACGACATCGCAGACCTGGCAGAAAACGCCACCTTCAACGAGGTGTCCTACCTGCTGATCAACGGCGAACTGCCGACCACCGACCAGCTGGACAACTTCAACTCCGACCTGCGCCACCACACGCTGCTCGACGAGGACTTCAAGGCCGCGTTCAACATCTTCCCGCGCAACGCGCACCCGATGGCCGTCCTTGCCTCCTCGGTCAACATTCTCTCCGCCTACTACCAGGACCAGCTCAACCCGCTCGACGAAGAGCAGCTGGACAAGGCAACCGTGCGCCTCATGGCTAAGGTGCCCATGCTCGCCGCATACGCCTACCGTGCATCCCGCGGTAAGCCGTACATGTACCCGGACAACTCCCTGAACCCGCGCGAGAACTTCATGCGCATGATGTTCGGCTACCCGACCGAGGACTACCACGTCGATCCGGTCCTGACGAAGGCCCTGGACAAGCTCCTCATCCTGCACGCCGACCACGAGCAGAACTGCTCCACCTCCACGGTGCGCATGATCGCCTCGGCACAGGCGAACATGTTCGTCTCCATCGCAGGCGGCATCAACGCCCTGGCCGGCCCGCTGCACGGCGGCGCAAACCAGGCCGTGCTCGAGATGCTCGAGGACATCAAGAACAACCACGGTGGCGACGCAACCGACTTCATGAACCGCGTGAAGAACAAGGAAAAGGGCGTCCGCCTCATGGGCTTCGGCCACCGCGTGTACAAGAACTACGACCCGCGCGCGGCCATCGTCAAGGACACCGCACACGAGGTGCTCGAGCACCTGGGTGGCGACGAACTGCTCGACCTGGCGATGAAGCTCGAGGAGATCGCGCTGAACGACGAGTACTTCATCCAGCGCAAGCTCTACCCGAACGTCGACTTCTACACCGGCCTGATCTACCGCGCCATGGGCTTCCCGACGGACTTCTTCACCGTCCTGTTCGCCATCGGCCGCCTGCCGGGCTGGATCGCACAGTACCGCGAGCAGCTTGAAATGAACACCAAGATCAACCGCCCGCGTCAGATCTACACCGGTTACCAGAAGCGCGACTTCGTCCCGCGCGACCAGCGCTAACCAAACCTTTCAACCGCCGAGGAACACGTCCCCTATAATTCCCAGGGGAAGTTCCCGGCGGTTTTTTAATGCCGACCGCACAAACCTCAAGGAGATTCTCACTCATGGAAATGGAAAAGCCATTCATTGAAGCCCCCGAGGGGCCGGCACCAGCTGATCTGGTTATCCAGGACATCACCGTCGGCGAGGGCGAAGAAGCGGTGGCTGGCGGCTTCGTCAAAGTCCACTACTTGGGTGTCGATTACGAAACCGGCGAAGAGTTCGACTCTTCCTGGGACCGCGGAGAAGCAGCCGAGTTCCCGCTCGCGGGCCTCATCGCAGGCTGGCAGGAAGGCATCCCGGGCATGAAGGTTGGCGGCCGCCGTCAGCTCACCATCCCGCCGGAGAAGGCATACGGCCCGGCAGGTGGCGGCCATCCGCTGTCTGGCCGCACCCTGATCTTCATTATCGACCTGCTCGACGCCCGTTAGGGGAAAGCGCATGCGAATCCCGGTAACTACGCTCAACGACGGCTACGATCTCCCGCTGCTTGGCCTGGGCACCTACAAGCTCCAGGGCGAGGACGTGGAGCGGACCGTGCGCACCGCGATCGAGCTGGGCTACCGCCACATCGACACCGCGTCGTTTTACGACAACGAGGTGCAGGTGGGCAAGGCCATCAACGACGCGATTAAGGCGGGCGACGTCACGCGCGAGGAACTGTTCATTACCACCAAGCTGTGGAATGACGATCAGGAGCGCGCCCTCCAGGCGTACAACGAGTCCCTCGAGCGCCTCGACCTGGAGTTCCTCGACCTTTACCTCGTGCACTGGCCGTGGCCGCAGAACGGCACGTACGTCAAGGCGTTTGAGCAGCTCGCTGAACTGCAGGGGATGGGCCGGCTCCAGTCGGTGGGTGTCGCGAACTTCTACCCGGAGGTTCTCGACGACATCATCAACGCCACCGGCATCACGCCGGTGCTGAACCAGGTGGAGCTGCACGCTGGTTTCACCCAGCCGGAGCTGCGTGCTTACCACGAGGAGCACGACATCCTCACCGAGGCGTGGGCGCCGATCGCCCGCGGCAAGAATTTTGACGACCCGGCCATCCGGGCCGTCGCGGATGCCCATGAGGCCACACCTGCGCAGGTGTGCTTGGCATACCTGATGAAGCTTGGCTGCTCTGTGGTGCCGAAGACGAAGAACCCGCAGCGCCTCGTCGAAAATCTCGGCGCGGTAAATGTGAAGCTCACCGACGAAGATGTTGCCACCCTCGATGCGGTGCAAGGGGAGCGTATGTCAGGGGATCCCCTGACGTTCCCGGGATAAAGGTTTTCCTGGGAGTGGATTTGAGCCCGTTCGGCCGTGGAAGCGGCCGGGCGGGCTTTTCTCGTCGCAACGAAAAGCGTGACTTTTCGGGGGTAGGGGTAGGGGTGAGAGGATTTAAACAACTCTCCGTGAGTGTGTGATACGTTACACTCCACATTGTTGAGTCGAGAATCGCGAATTGTCGGCAAGGCAAGACCCAATCCCGTGAACAAGAAAGGATCGAGGCAATGACAGGTTCCCCCGCTGTCCCGCAGCGCCGCGAGCCCACGCCAGACGAGTTTGTGGCAATGCAACAGAGCCCCGAATTCCAAGATCTGCGTGGAACATTCCGTGGCTTCACCTTCCCGGTGATGATTGCGGCGTTCCTCTGGTACGTCTTCTATGTCGTCTTTGCTACCTTCGCGCCCGATGTCATGGCGCGGCCCTTCCTAGGCCTCAACCTTGGACTGTGGCTCGGACTTGCACAGTTCTTGACCACATTCCTGATCACCTGGGTCTACGTGAAGTGGGCAAACAAGAACATCGAACCCCGTGCAGCGCACATTCGCCAGGAAATGGAGGGCTAAGCCATGCAGACGTACATCAACGCCACAGCGGCTGAAAGCACCGCCACCGGCAACCCTCTGCTGAACATCGCCATCTTCGGCGCGTTCATCGTGGTCACCCTCTTCATCGTGACCCGCGCTGGCAAAACCACCAGCGAATCCGCCGACTTCTACACCGGCGGCGCATCCTTCAGCGGCACCCAGAACGGCCTCGCCATCGCCGGCGACTACCTGTCCGCCGCGTCCTTCCTGGGCATCGTCGGCTCCATCGCGCTGAGCGGTTACGACGGCTTCCTTTACTCCATCGGCTTCTTCGTCGCATGGCTGGTCGCCCTGCTGCTGGTCGCCGAGCCGCTGCGAAACGTCGGCCGCTTCACCATGGCGGACGTGCTGTCGTTCCGCCTCCGCCAGAAGCCGGTGCGTGTGGCCGCAGCTTTCGGCACCCTGTTCGTGTCGCTGTTCTACCTCATCGCACAGATGGCCGGCGCCGGCTCGCTGGTGTCCGTGCTGCTGGACCTGCACTCCTTCGCCGCACAGGCAATCTGTGTTGCCATCGTCGGCGTGATCATGATCGCCTACGTCCTCATCGGCGGCATGAAGGGCACCACCTACGTGCAGATGATCAAGGCCGTGCTGCTCATCGCCGGCGTGCTGATCATGTCGATCCTCGCCTTCATCATGGCCAAGGGTGGCATGAATGCGGTGCTCAACCAGGCGATCGACACCCACGCCGCGTCCCAGTACATCGCGGAGAAGGGCTACCAGGCCGAGGATCTCCTCAAGCCGGGCCTGAAGTACGGTGCGACCACCACCTCGAAGCTCGACTTCCTGTCGCTGGGTCTTTCCCTGGTGCTTGGTACCGCGGGTCTGCCGCACGTGCTCATGCGCTTCTACACGGTGCCGACGGCCAAGGAAGCCCGCAAGTCCGTGACCTGGGCAATCGTTCTCATCGGTTCGTTCTACCTGCTGACCCTGGTGCTCGGCTACGCTGCTGCAGCATTCGTCGGCCCGGACCGCATCCTTGCCGCACCTGGTGGCGCGAACGCCGCGGCACCGCTGCTCGCATTCGAGCTCGGTGGCTCCATCTTCATGGCGCTGATCTCCGCGGTTGCCTTCGCAACGGTGCTTGCCGTGGTGGCAGGCCTGGCGATTACCGCCTCCGCATCCATCGCGCACGACGTGTACAACGCGGTGCTTCGAGACGGCCAAGCCAGCGAGGACGAGCAGGTGCGCGTCTCCCGCATCACCGTGGTGGTGCTCGGCATCGTCTCCATCGTCCTGGGTATCCTGGCGATGCAGCAGAACGTGGCCTTCCTAGTGTCCCTCGCGTTCGCGATCGCGGCATCCGCAAACCTGCCGACCATCCTGTACTCCCTGTACTGGAAGCGCTTCAACACCACCGGCGCGGTTGCGTCGATCTACACCGGCCTGATCTCCGCGCTGGTGCTGATCGCCCTGTCGCCGGCGGTCTCTGGCAGCCCGACCGCGATGTTCCCGGACGCCGACTGGTCCATCTTCCCGCTGACCAGCCCGGGCCTCGTGTCCATCCCACTCGGCTTCCTGGGTGGCCTTATCGGCACCTTCCTGGGCAAGCCGGACAACTTCGACGAACTCCAGGCCGAGATGGAGGTTCGTTCCCTCACCGGTGTTGGTGTGGAGGCTCCGGTCGACCACTAATCCTGGCTGAATAACAGGAAACGGGCTCAGCGTGATGCTGAGCCCGTTTTTGCGTTTGCTTTGTTTTAACCAGCCGCGCAACTCAAGCTTGCGTGCACTGAGGAATGCCGGGAAGCACCGCCATGTCTACATCTGCTCTGCGATTTCCTTCATCGCTTCCCACATGCTGCGCTGCTCGGGTGTACCGCTGTCAGTTTGCAGCAGGGTGACACAAGAATCGTGCACGGCGGAAGCAAACTCCTGGCGGAGAGAATCAGGAACCCCACGAAGGATCAGTGGTGCTGCAAGCACAACCGTATGGGCAAAGCGCGGTACCGTCGCATCGGGACTGTCATACTCTGACACGAGCGCGGTGCAGTACTGGGTCAACACCTGCGACGTTTGAGAAAGCGCCTGCCCATCCTCCGGAAGCTCGGCCAAACCTATGTCCCGTTTGCGCACGGTATCAAGGGTTGCCCTGGCTTTTTCATGACGGCCAACACGTGCGTAGTGCTCGTAGAGCTTCCTCAACGAGTAGCTGTAGTTGAGCTGGCATTGAACATCGGGGTGTGTTTGTGCGATCCACTTTGCAATATCGGTAAGTGCCTCCATGAAGCGGAGCCTTGCTTCTAGGTTTTCGGCTTGGGAGAGACCGATCAGCAGTGCGTGATGCGCAGCATTTGCAATGGCGAACGCCTCAGGCAGGTTAACGCTTGATGCTTCCGCAAGCACTCGAGAAGTATGGACGCGAACAAACCTTGCTGCCCCGACGCGAACCTCCCTTGACTGGGCGCTTTCACAGAGCTCAAGAAGAAGAGCAAATACCTTAGCAAACTCGTTCCACCCAGCCGGCGGGGCGGAGTTGAGGAAGGGGACAAGCGCCACTACCGAAGCGCGAAGCCGTAGGAAAGCGTCCATTTCTTTTTGCATCTCGATGTAAATATTCGCTAGTTCGATGCTGGTCCGAAGTATGTCGGTTGAGTATTTGCCGCCGAAGGGAACCTTCTGCGTTGCTACGACGAATTGGTTGACAGCATCCTCGAGCAGCTCCACCGGCGGGGCCATATTCGGAAAAAGCTTCCGGACAAACTGTGCTCTTATCGCCGTGGCTTCCGCTGCCAATGCGAAGGAAACAGCTGGCCCGTCGCCGCCGTCAACCAGGATGGCAGCGATCTCCATGGCTTCATCCAAGGTGGGGATCACAAGCCCATTGTTTGTAGATCCATGGATATCTGCGATCTGAAGGAGCACGCGTATCGCTTCTTCGATGGCTCTAGGATCCCTGGCTTGGAGCGCAGGAACAAGCATGTCTTGGCAGCTAAATAGCAGCTCGAGGGCTGATTTTGTGTCTCCTGCATTTGCATCCAGAAGTGCCATCTCACGTTGGGCTCGAGAATAGAAGACAGCAGGTAAAACACGATTTGGCTCGGCGTCGTACAGGGGGTCGATACTCTTAAACGCCAGGTACAGCAGTAGGCGAGCTTCCTCCACATCTTCGGTGTGTGAAGCAGCAATCGTGAGAGCTTGGCAGCGCAATAAAACCGTTTTCGCCGTGACAGGGAAGTCGTTCAATACCTCAAAACAAATTGAGGCCACACTTGTTTGTACTTGTGGGTCAGGGGAAAGATCAGCAGCCGCTAAGAGCGTTCGCAGCGCTTCGAATGATGCACCGGCCGTACGCAGATGCTGAAGGTGTTCGATTGCATAGGGCAAGTGAAGCAAGTTGGTCACAATTGCTGCGTCGTACACTGTGGTTTGCGGAAGGCAGTCGAGCGCCAACGGAATGCTCTCTAGATTTTGAGGACCCTTGGGAGCAGGCGATGAAAAGAGGTGGAACAGGAACGCCTCCGCGAGTTTGCGCTGGTTCTTCCACTGATGCTCAATGTCGTAATAATCCTCGCTTTCGAGCGCCGCATACTTTGGGGTGGTCTCGACACTGTTGCGCAGATCGGTTTCGTAAATGCGCATGAGTAGAGAATGTGTGAGCGGTGAACCAAAACTCTCCGCGGCCTCGCTAAATACTCGGTGCGTAAAGCGCATCCGTTTCTCCGGCCCATTTGGAGTTAGTTGATTCGCCAAAGAACGGAAAAGTCGGGCAACCGAGATCTCAGTATTTGTTGTGAAGCCAGCGTCGCGCAGCGCGTTGACGGTTTGTTCTTGCGAAAGCCCGATCCTAGAAGCACCCAAGAGACCTACTGCAGCGCGGGCGAGGGCACGATCGGTAGATGCGATGGAGGTTTCCAAAAAGTGGTGGGCAGCGCTTGACAGGTCATCGGGGATGAGCCACGCGCGGTCTGCAAGCATGTTTTGGATTGCGCTGGCTTGATCAGGTTCATCCTCGATGGACTTGAAATCATCACCATCGATATCGAGAAGTAGATCCAGCGTAAGCTCTATCCAAAGAGGTAAGCGTTGTTTGGACGCGATGATCTGGCGAGCGCCGCCTCCGATCTCGCGCCTAATTCTGCGCTCCCAGTCCTCTACGAATTCTCGCGCAATGTTGGCTGGCACTGGCCCAACCAAGACTTCTTTGAAATCGGAGTTCTTCAACAGAGTGACGTCCGAGCGCGAGGAAGAAGATACAGCCAACGCGGTGCGAGACGAGAGCCATTCCACTGGCCAGAATCCGCCGGCTCCATCCACAATCTGCTCTAAACCGTCGACGATGAAAAGCAGATCAGGATACTCAGCTACAACCTTTTCCATTTCTTGCCTCCAGCGCGGGCGCCAAGTTTCGGGAGAGCCCCGCCAATCGTCGAAAAGCGACAGGCCCAAGGTTGCGTTTATGCATCGCGTAATCTCGAATGCGAGCTCGTCCCCCGTCCAAATGCGGTCGTCCAGCCCCATAATGACGGTGATGGGCAACTTGCCGGATATAGATTCTCCGGAGGCCGCCAAATACTTCTCGAGTGCCAACAGAAGTGAGGACTTACCCGCGCCGGACTCGCCATAAACCACGACAGGCGAATCGATGCGGAGGAAAAAATCGATCGATTTGAGCAGTTCCTCTGACCCAAAATTACGAGTGCGGGAACCTCGAAACAGGACCTCCTCCGCGGTACCGTCGCGCGGGATGCTGCGGGCTCGCTCCAGAAGCTGCGGTTCAAGCAGACTGACCGCAAGATCCTCGAAGTGCTGCATTGAAGCAGTGGGCCACTGACCATTCTGGTCGAAGGCAACGGAGTAGCGTTTCACCGTCTCCGCATTGCCCCATCGTTGAGATACCTCGTCTTTGAAGTCAGAAATTCGGGTTGGGTCTGAGTCGGCCCAGCCGTGCGGTGGGGTGCCTTCGACCTGCCGGAAAAGGATGAACGGTGTGGTTGTATCATCTGCGTCCCAAAGACCAGCTTTGGCGAATTCCAACTCGGTGATAGAACACTCGCGAGACCTCTCGGGGTCGAGTCCAACGCGCTGTGCCGTCCATTCGAGGAGAGACTTGTCGTCTGAAATCCAACCGTAGCGGTCTCCGATGAGCCCGAGGAAGAGCGGGGCCGCGCGATCGACTTCGTCAAGGCATACGTCTAATACCTTGCGCCCAGCCGCTTCTTCATCCATGTCGTTGGTGTCGACTCCCCAGCGCAGGTCAATAAAGTGCATCTTTGCGCCGAATCGGCGCAAAGATTCGTTGAGCCGGTCACTTACGGGACCGTTGAGAATGTCACGTTCCGTATGGAAATCGCGAAAGGTCGATGACACAAAAACAGGAATGTTGAGCATGAGGCCCCTTAGCGCAGTCAGTGTTTGAACACTCATTATGCGCCAACCGGAGCATATTAGGAGGCCGACGACCGCTTGGTTTTCGCTCAACCCGCTAATATCGCCTGCATGAAAAAATGGTCCCAAGAGCGCCTTGACCAGCATCTCGCGCATGCTGCATGGTATAAACCGATCCGCAAGGTTAGGGCCCGACGCTTGGACAAAGACGCGCAGTGGCGGACTTCCACTGGCAGCGTCCTTCACGCAAAGGCGGGGGACTGGGAAGTCACTGACGGGACACGAACATGGACAGTTGCGTCTGGGGTTTTCGACAGGTCATACAGTCAGGTCGCGCCGGGTGAATACAGGAAAACGGGAAGGGTCCAAGCCCGCCGACTCAGCGAGGACGCTACGATCCCAACGCTGGAGGGAGAGGCTCACGCACACGCAGGTGATTGGGTGGTCCGTGGCGTAACAGGAGAGTGTTGGCCAGTGCCAGATGCGGAGTTTTCCGACGCCTACGAGATCCTAGAAATGCCGTAACCGAACATCCCCGCCAAGGCGGGGTACACAACTTTCACGATCTTGTGGTTGTAATCCTGGGTGTGCGAGTCGAGCTCTGCAAACGGTTTGTATGAGGGTTTCCGAGCAGGAGGTTCCTTGCTGTAGTCATAGGATGCGCGACGCTCGGTTCCGTTGCTATCAATCCATGTGCGCTTGAGCATCCAATCATCGTGCTCGGCTTCCGCCATCGAGGTGATCTCCTGTTCCGAGGGATGCTCTTCCCACCCGTAGCCGTCCTTCACAAGCTGAAAACCGTGTAGACGTAGGTTTTCAACCATGGCCCGAGCGGCTGCTTCAGAAGTTTGTCGTGCCTTCAGGATGTCGTCGTGAGAAAGCTTCTGCGATGGGGATGGCGGGCCATAAAGCGACGTGTAGGCGATGTCGAATGCCCAGCCCCAGACGGAGAAGGCGGAATCGCGGATGGCGTCGATGCTCAACCCAACCTTTTGTGGGTCAATAACTTCCAGAACTGTTCCGGCTTCGGCATCGTTCCAGACAAGACCCTGCAGTATGTGGTCAGTCACCGCAATAATCGCTCGACGTTTCCTGAGGGAGGGGATCTGAGCAGCGACGTGGACTGGATCGCCGACGAGGACAACCATATCTGCCAGGCCCTCTACCTGAGGGCTCACAATCTGTTGAACTTCCAGCTCTTTAGCGAACCGGTTGTAATTGTGAATCCACGCGTCCAACTCACGCTTTTCATCTCCCGGGCCGCATTGCTTGACCTCAACAGTGTGAGCATCGAGTGTGGTCAGCAGGTGGAGTATTTTGTCTGTGATTGCGCGAACTGTGAGGTCGGCTGGATGAAATGCTTCAACAGGTCGTCGTTGAGCGATGTGGGTAAAGCGTGCTGAGGTTGCTAACTCGGGGGACCGAAGAAGCTGGAATATTGATACCGTCTCACCGCATTGTGCGTGACGGAGGTCCTGCGCCTCAGAACTCAGGCGAGCTGTTTCGATGTCATTTTCGGCAGCGATGATCACGTGGGAAGCATGTTTGACAGTTTGAGCAACGAGCCGATCATCGCTCAGATGCTGTTTGTACCCTAAGCCAAGCGTGCCTTTGGCTGTTGGGTTTCCCTTCTCCAAGATATGAACGGGGAGCTCCCTTTCTTGGTCAAGGACTGAGCGGACGATGCTGTTCGCTTCCTCGGAGGAGCCGATCACCACTGGACCTCCTCGGCGGCGCTTGCTCGTTGCTCTCGCCCACCCGATACGCGATATTCCTAGTAGGGCAGAAATGACTGCTCCGAAGGTGACAAGGAGTGAGAGGATTAAACCTATCGTCATCCAGGTCGTTGGTGATGCCGGCTGGCCAGGCGCTGGCGCATACGAGGCGGCAAAAGGCGCGATGCTCGCGTAGATGAGCGAGACGACGGACGCGTTATGAGACTCCGAAAGCGTGACGCCGCAGTTGTAGAGGCCAATCGCAGTGGCAGACAATGCGATGACCAGACGATTTGAATCGAGCCGCATAGTGTCAGGATAAAAGTTTCGCTTCCGGAAGAAGCATTGAGCCTAAGTGCTTATCGACGACCTACCGGACCAACAGTCCATTCGACGACAGCAGGCTGCTCATCTGGAACAGGGAATCGCTTTGGCCGGGGGTCCACTGGCCCCAATCGGCGGTGTAGACGTCGTTGATGTCCACCTGGATGCCCTGGATGTATGTCTGGCGTCCGGCGACTTGGTGGATGTTGGCGCGCGGGTGGATGTTGCCGCGCGAGCCCCAGTCGTGCTGCCAGAAGTAGCTACCGATGCCGTCCTCCAGGCACCAGGCGATGGTGTAGTAGTTGCCGTACACACCCAACTGGTAGCCGGCGGCGCTGAGTGCAGCGCCCATGGCGGAAAGATAGGGGTTGATGAATCTGTTGAACTGGGCGAGCGTCGGGTTGTCGTCGATAGCCACATAGATCGGGCGCCCGGTCGGGCCGCCTGCAGCGCGGTGCAGGGCGATGGCCTGGGGTGCGTGCTTGGCAGCGCCGAGCGGACCCTGGAGCCAGTCGGCGGTGTCGGCGCGGCCGAACTGGTAGACCGACGCCACCGACAGGCCGTTGGCCTTGTAGTCCTGGGTTTCGTCGAGGGTGACGGGCTTGCCGCGCATCCAGAGTGCGTCGGGGCGGGGCTGGGATACGTAGCGCACGGCGCCGATGTGGCCGGCGGCTTTCACGGCGCGGGCGGATGGGACGGCGGCGGAGTAGTCGATCACGGTGCCGAGCACGCGGCGCTGCTGAGCCTGTGCGGCGGGGGAGAGGGCGGTGGCTGCGGCGCCGGCGGCGGCGGTGGTTGCCGCGAGTGCGCCCGCAGACTTCAGGAACGAGCGGCGATCAAAAGTAGTCACTTGCGTAACATTAGTCTCGTTTTACCTCTTGTGCACCTTAGTTTGCCTGCGTGACCACGATCCAGATGGCGACGAGGTGACACACGGCCGCCATGATCGTCGCAGTGTGGAAGTGTTCGTGGTAGCCGTAGTAGCGCGCCTCGCGCCCCGGCCAGCGGGCCCCGTACACGATGGCGCCGACCGTGTAGAGCACGCCTCCCGCGAATAGGAGCCACACCACCGCCGGCCCTGCGCTGGCCCACAGGGTGGGGATCAGCGGCACGATCACCCAGCCGAGCCCCACGTACACCGCAACGTCCAGCCATCGCGGGTGATTGATCCACACCAGGTTGAGCGCGGCACCACCCAGGCCGCCGATCCAGGACACGACGAGGATGGTCGCGGCGGTTCGCGGCTCGAACACGATCAGGCACAGTGGGGTGTAGGTCGCGGCGATGAAGATGGAGATGGTCGCGTGGTCGGCGCGGCGCCACCACTGCACCGTGGACGGGGAGCGCCACGGGTAGAGGTGGTACATCGCGGAGACCCCAAACAGCAGTACGACCCCGACGCCGTAGACGGTAACCCCGGCGGCGTGGAGCGCCGGCAGGGTCATCCACCCGTAGGTGATCAGCACGGTGGAGGCCAGCGCGAAGGCTGCGGCCGCCACGAAGTGGGCCCAGCCGCGAATCAGGGGGCGCGGGCCGCGGTCCGCCATGATGTAGGAGCGCTGGACCTGGCCTTCTTGAAGGATCGTCATAGTGACCTCACTGGGGGTGGAGGAACAGTGACGCTATGTTACTACTTGGTAACTTATGTGGGTAGCCCAGCCGATTCCGCGAACGAAAACCGCTGCGGTAACCTAAGCCCCATTGCCCTAGTAGCTCAGTGGATAGAGCACGGCTCTCCTAAAGCCGGTGTCGGAGGTTCGATTCCTCTCTGGGGCGCAAATAGAGGTTTGGTGTGGTGCCGAGATCAGATAGCGGGTGGTGAAAATGTCTATCGAACTACGGCCACTTCGCGTCGAGGACGCCACCGAGATGGCCGTTGTGCTTTCGGACCATTCCCTCTACACGTTTACGGGTGGTGAGCCGCCTACTGCTGATGAGCTTGCACGACGGTATGCGATCCAGGCTCGAGGCGAATCGAGCGACGGTACTGAAGAATGGATCAATTTCATCGTCACTCTCGGTGCGGGCAAGCAGCCGATAGGCTACGTCCAAGCGACCGTGCCTCGCAGCGGCGGTGCGACGGAGATCGCGTGGGTGATCGGGACACAGTGGCAGGGGCACGGCTACGCCAAAAGCGCCGTGAAACTGCTAAGCACTCATCTTGCGGAACGAGGCATTACGCACCTCATCGCTCATATCCACCCCGACCACGTCGCCTCGCAGCGTGTCGCCGCCACCGTAGGGTTGGTCCCCACGGCGCAGGTCGTTGATGGCGAAGTCCGCTGGGAGCGGAGAGAGTCGACCAGCCCCGAAGGATTCTCGGCGCCTACTCCTCGCCGGTGAGTTCGCGCAGCTTGGCGCGCACCGCGGAGGCCTCCGGGTTGGTGGTGTGGGTGCCGTCGGAGAAGAGCACGGTGGGCACGATGCGGTTGCCGTCGTTGACGGACTTGATCCACTCGTTGACCTCGTCCATGCCGTCGGCCTCGACGTCGACGAGGTCGTAGGGGGTTTCCGTGCGGTCGAGGCGCTGGCGCAGCTTCTGGCAGAACGGACACCAGTCGGCGGCGAAGATGGTCACGTGGGCGTTGGTTTCGGGTGCGGTGACGGTCATGTTAGATCCTTTCGAAGCGTTGGAATTTGTAGCGCAAGCCTGTCGACGAGGTGAGCCACTCCGTTTCGGAAACGAGGGTGAAGGTGTCGTCGATACGCGGGGCGTAGACGGCTTTTGCATCGGGGACGTCGGGGTGGACGTCGATAAGCGTGCGTTCGATGACGTCGACCTCGTCGAGGGTGGCGGCGTAGATTTGGGCGCCGCCGATGATCCAGGCATCGCCCTCGAGGTCCGGGATGTCGGCGACGACCGACGCCCCGCGGGACCAGGCGCCCGCCTCGCGCGAGGACAACACGATGTTCTTGCGGTTCGGCAGCGGCTTGAACGGCAGCGACTCCCAGGTGCGCCGCCCCATGATGATCGGGTGCCCGCTGGTGGTGTCCTTGAAATGCTTGAGGTCTTCGGGCAGGTGCCAGGGCATGTCCTCGCCGTCGCCGATGATGCCGTCGACGCTTTGCGCCCAGATCGCGCCCAACATCGGGCCCTGCATTAGACGGACACCTCCGCCTTGATGGTGGGGTGCGGGTCGTAGCCGACGACCTCGATGTCGTCGAAGTCGTAGTCGAACAAGGACTTTGCCTTGCGCAGTTTGAGCTGCGGATACTCGCGGGCGTCGCGGGAGAGCTGCTCGCGCACCTGCTCGATGTGGTTGTTGTAGATGTGGCAGTCGCCGCCGGTCCAGATCAGCTCGCCGACCTCAAGGCCCGCCTGCTGGGCGAACATGTGGGTCAGCAGTGCGTAGGAGGCGATGTTGAACGGCACGCCCAGGAACATGTCGGCGGAGCGCTGGTAGACCTGCATGCTCAACTTGCCGTCGGCGACGTAGAGCTGGAACATCAGGTGGCATGGCATGAGGGCCATCTTGTCCAGTTCGGACACGTTCCAGGCAGACACCAGGTTGCGGCGCGAATCCGGGTTTTTCTTCAGCGTCTCCAGCGCTTCGGCGATCTGGTCGACGTGGCCGCCGTCCGGGGTGGGCCAGGAGCGCCACTGCACGCCGTAGACCGGACCCAACTCGCCGTCGGCGTCGGCCCACTCGTTCCAGATGCGGATGCCATTGTCCTGCAGCCAGCGCACGTTGGAATCGCCGCGCAAAAACCACAGCAGTTCGCCGACGACACCCTTGAAGAAGACCTTCTTGGTGGTCAGCAGCGGGAACGACTCGGAGAGGTCGTAGCGGATCTGGCGGCCAAACACGCTGCGGGTGCCGGTGCCGGTGCGGTCACCTTTCGCGGTGCCGTTTTCCAGCACGTCGCGCAGCAGGTCCTCGTATGGGGTCTTGACCATTGGTTACTTCAGTACTCCTTCGAACGAGCCGTGCTCGTCGTGGTAGCGGGCGGCGGCTTCCAAAATGTCGTCGGCAATCTCCGGGCGACAGATAAGCATGTCTGGAATATAGGTGTCGTCGTTGTTATAGCGAAGCGGGGTACCGTCGAGGCGCGATGCGTGCAGGCCCGCCGCGAGCGAGACTCCTACGGGGGCAGCTTGGTCCCATTCGTATTGGCCGCCGGCGTGGACGTAGGCGTCGTAATCGCCCAGCAGCACGTGCATGGCCTTGGCGCCGGCGGAGCCGATCTGTTCTGTTTCGAAGCCGATCGCGTCCGCGACGTAGCGGGCGACGGCGGGCGGGCGGTTGCGCGACATGGCCACCTTGCCGGCGAACGGCCCTGAGACGTGGCGCACGTCGGAGGACTTGAACACCACACCAAGGTCGGGCAGCCCGACGGCGGCGTGGGTGGGCACGCCATTTTCGACGAGCGCCACATGCACCGCCCAGTCCTGCCGGCCGGTCGCGAACTCCTTGGTGCCGTCGAGCGGGTCGACGATCCACACCCGGTCTTTGCCCAGACGCGTGGGGTTGTCGGACGCTTCCTCGGAGAGGAACCCGTCGTTGGGGCGGTGTTGGCTTAAGACTCGCTCGATCCAGGCCTGGGCGAGATCGTCGCCAGTCTCGCCGAGTTCGCGGCCACGCAGCAGGCCCACCCCACGGATGCCTTTGAGGATTTCACCCGTGCCTTCCGCAATCAGGTTGGTCAGCCGGGAGTCGGAGTACTCAGCAGTCATGTGCCCGACTCTACCGCTAAGGTTGGCGAAATGACTGGCTCGATCTTGGACCGCTTTCACCCGCAGGTGGCGGGGTGGTTCCAGGATGTCTTCGCAGCGCCCACGGCGGTGCAGGAGCAGGCGTGGCGCGCGATTTCCGACGACGAAAACGCCCTCGTCGTCGCACCGACCGGCTCCGGTAAGACGTTGGCGGCGTTTTTGTGGGCGCTGAACTCCCTGGTGGAGCGGGCCGGCCAGCAGGCGCTGCCCATCGATGGGGCGAACACCTCCACCCACGGCGGCGTGCGCGTCCTTTATATTTCGCCGCTGAAGGCCCTCGGCGTGGACGTGGAGAACAACCTCCGCGCACCCCTGGCTGGCATTGCGCGGGTGGCGCAGCGTTTGGGCCGCGACATGCCGGACATTTCGGTGGGGGTGCGCTCGGGCGATACTCCGCAGGCGGAGCGCAACCGGCAGGTGCGAAAGCCGCCGGACATTTTGATCACCACGCCGGAGTCGCTGTATCTCATGCTCACGTCCAAGGCGGCGGGCATTCTGAAGACGGTGGACACGGTCATTGTCGACGAGATCCACGCCCTGGCCGGCACCAAGCGCGGCGTGCACCTCGCGCTTTCGCTGGAGCGCCTGCGCCGCCTCGCCGGGGACTTCCAGCGCATCGGCCTGTCGGCCACGGTCCGCCCGATCGAGGCGGTGGCCAACTTTTTGGGCCCCAAGACGACGATCATCAACCCGCCGGGGGAGAAGCGCTGGCAGCTAGACGTGCGCGTGCCTGTCGACGACATGAGCGACCTGCCCGTTCCCGAGGACGCCTCCACCATCGGCGATGCGATTCTCGACGACGCCGTGGACGACGCCCTGGACGCCCCGCCGCCCGGTGCTACCAACTCCATCTGGCCCCACATCGAGCGCGCGATTTACGACGAAGTCATGGCGCATCGGTCCACCATCGTTTTCGTCAACTCCCGCCGCACCGCGGAGCGCCTGACCAGCCAGTTAAACGAACTCTGGGCGAAGGAGCACGACCCGGAGGCGCTCTCCCCGCAGACCCGCCGCCCGCCGGCGCAGCTGATGAAGTCGGTGGATACTGCCGGCCACGCCGCGACCGTGATTGCGCGCGCTCACCACGGTAGCGTGTCCAAGGACGAGCGCGCCTTGACCGAAACCATGCTGAAAGAGGGCACCCTGCGCGCGGTGGTGTCCACCTCCTCGCTGGAGCTGGGCATCGACATGGGTGCGGTGGACCTGGTCATCCAGGTGGAATCCCCGCCGTCGGTGGCCTCCGGACTGCAGCGCGTGGGCCGCGCCGGGCACACCGTAGGGGCGGTCTCCGAGGGCACGTTCTACCCGAAGCACCGCTCCGACCTGGTGCAAACCGCGGTGACGGTGCCCCGGATGCGCCAAGGCCTCATCGAGGAGCTGCACACCCCGCGAAGCCCCTTGGACGTGCTGGCCCAGCAGACCGTGGCTGCGGTTGCGGTGGAGGACCTGGATGTGGACGAGTGGTACGACACCGTGCGCCGCGCCTGGCCGTACCGTGACCTTGCCCGCGAGGTGTTCGACTCGGTGATCGACCTGGTCATCGGCGTCTATCCGTCCACCGACTTCGCCGAGCTGCGGCCCCGCGCAATCCTCGAAGGCAATGTCTTGAAGGCGCGCCCCGGCGCCCAGCGGGTGGCGGTGACCAACGCGGGCACCATCCCGGACCGTGGCATGTTCGGCGTGTTCTTGCTCGCAGGCTCGCAAGAAGGGGACAAAGCACCCCGCCGAGTCGGCGAGTTGGACGAGGAGATGGTCTACGAGTCCCGCGTCGGCGACGTGTTCACCCTCGGCGCCTCCTCGTGGCGCATCGAAAACATCACCCGCGACCAGGTGCAGGTCAGCCCGGCGCCCGGCCACACCGGGCGCCTGCCGTTCTGGACAGGCGACGGGCTGGGTAGGCCGTATGAGTTGGGTAAGGCGGTGGGGGCGTTTCGTCGAGAAGCAAGAAGTGCTTTGGACGAAAGCTTGGACGAGCGCGCGCGTATCAACCTGCTGCAATACCTCGACGAGCAGGAGGAGGCCACCGGCATCCTCCCCGACGAGAAAACCCTTGTGCTGGAGCGGTTCACCGACGAGTTAGGCGACTGGCGCGTCGTGCTGCACACCCCGTTTGGCAAGGGTGTCAACGCGGCGTGGGCCCTGGCCACCGGGTGGCGGGTCGCCCAGGAAACCGGGATGGATGCCCAGGCGGTGGCGGGCGACGACGGCATCGTGCTTCGCCTGCCGCAAGGGGAGAGGGAGCCCGACGGGGCGATCTTCCAGTTCGACGCCGACGAGATCGCGGACATCGTCACCGAGCAGGTGGGCAACTCCGCCCTGTTCGCCTCCCGGTTCCGCGAGTGCGCCGCCCGCGCCCTGCTGCTGCCGCGCCGCAACCCCGGCAAGCGCGCACCGTTGTGGCAGCAGCGCCAGCGCGCCGAGCAGTTATTGGATGTGGCCCGGAATTACCCGTCGTTTCCAATCATCCTGGAAACCGTGCGTGAGTGCCTCCAGGACGTCTACGACCTGCCGGCGCTGCAGGAGGTGATGCGCGACATCAATACGCGCCGGGTGCGCATCGCCGAGGTGACCACCGACCAGCCGAGCCCGTTCGCTTCCTCGCTGCTGTTCAACTACACCGGCGCGTTCATGTACGAGGGCGACACCCCGCTGGCCGAGAAGCGGGCCGCGGCGCTGTCCTTGGACCCGTCGCTGCTGGCCAAACTGCTGGGCACCGTCGAGCTGCGCGAGCTGCTCGACGCGGACATCATCGCAGAGGTCGACGCCTCGCTGCGCCGGGTGGGCCGCGCGGAGACGTCCGAGCAGTTCGCCGACACCCTGCGCATCGTGGGGCCAGTGCCTATCGACGACCTGCCCACCTACACATCGGTTCCCTTGGCCTCCCTGGAGCAGTCCCTGGGGGCACGCATGATGCGGGTGCGCATCGGCGGGCGCGAACACGTGGCCCAAGTCCTGGACGCGCCCTTGCTTCGCGACGGCCTCGGCGTGCCCGTCCCGCCCGGCGTCGCCGCCCAGGTGCAGACCATCCCGGATGCGTTGGCGCAACTGGTGGGGCGTTGGGTGCGCACCCACGGGCCCTTTGTGTTGCGCGACCTTGCGGACGCGTTCGGGCTGGCCGTCGGTGCGGCGCATGCAGCGCTGATGCCGCTGGTGGACAAAGAAAAGGTCATCGAGGGCCGCTACCGGCAGGGCGTCGAGGAGCAGGAGTACGTCGCCGCCGAGGTCTTACGCATCATCCGGTCGCGCTCGCTGGCGGCGGCGCGCGCCCAGACCCGGCCCGTGTCGCAGTCTGCTTATGGGCGTTTTCTGCCTTCGTGGTCAAACGTCGCTCCGGTGGGGGTCACGCCGGCGCTGCGGGGCGCCGACGGGGTCTACTCGGTGATCGAGCAGCTCGCCGGGGTGCGCCTGCCCGCAAGTGCTTGGGAATCACATATTTTCCCGTCGCGCGTGGGCGACTACTCGCCGGTGATGCTCGACGAGCTCACCGCCAACGGCGAGGTTGCCATCGTCGGCGCCGGCAAGGCAGGGGCGCGTGACCCGTGGATCATGCTGCTGCCCACCGACTACGCGGCCCAACTCATGCCGCAGGTCGAGGAACCCCTGCTGTCGCTGACCCAAACCCAGGTGATGGAGAAGGTGCGCCGCGGCGGCGGGTTCTTGTTCGGGGACCTGCTTGAGCCCTCGACGACAACCGAGGAGCTGCGCGAGGCCATGTGGGATCTGGTCGAGGCCGGCTTCCTCGCGCCGGATTCGTTTGCTCCGATCCGGGCCCGGTTGGCGGGTGGGAAGGCGGCGCACCGGGCGCGTCGCAGGCCGCAGCGAAGCAGGGTGCGTTCGGGGCGGACCTCGTTCGCGTCGACGGTTCCGCCCGACATGGTGGGCCGTTGGTCGCTCACGCCCACGCCTGATAGCGACCCCACGCGTCGCTCGGTGGCTTTAGGGGAGTCGCTGCTGGACCGCTACGGGGTGGTCACCCGCGGCTCCGTGGTAGCCGAGGACATCCTGGGCGGGTTCGCGCTGGCCTACAAAACCTTGTCTGGTTTTGAGGAATCAGGCAAGGCGATGCGCGGCTACCTCGTGGAGGGGCTTGGGGCCTCGCAGTTTTCCACCCCGGCCACCATCGATCGGCTGCGCGGGCACCAGGACACCGACGACGTGGTGGGCTGGCCCTCCGGTGCGCGCGATCCGCAGGTGCACGTGCTGGCCGCCACCGACCCGTCGAACCCCTACGGGGCGGCGCTGCCGTGGCCGGCGCAGGGGCCGACCCGCTCGGCCGGTGCCATGGTGGTGCTTGTCGACGGCCTCTTAGCCGCCCACATCACCCGCGGCGGGAGAACCATGACCACCTTCTTCGATTTCTTCCCCGACGGGGTAGGGGACCCGATGCCGTTGGTCGTCGATGCCCTGACTCAAGCGGTCCGGGCCGGCCGCATGCAGCCGTTGAGCGTGGAAAAGCTTAACGGCGGTCCTGCCTTTTCTCTGAAAGACTTCGGGGCGACGGTGACCCACAAGGGGGCGAAGATCGGAGGGCGTGCCTCGGCACCCCCGAAGCGGCGCGGGCGCAGCATAACGGAGGCGCTGGGAGAGCTAGACGGTGCAGAGGAGGCCGACGGCAGGCCTGATTTGGGTGGCCCAGCGGATGGGCTCACCTTTCACGACTAGGGTCCAGGCTTTAGGGCCGTAGCGGCACGCGGGGTACCGGCCGGTGGGTGGTCCCCGGCGGTTGCCCCGCCGCCCGGGCCCGTTTCGCCCGGATTCGGTTGACCGCCGAGTGCATGGCGGGGTCCGTGGTGTTTACGTGGCGGGTGCCGTCTGCCTTGACCAGCACGGCGGTGCCGGTTGTGGGGTCGTAATCCATGTAGCCCTTGTTAAAGGAGCCGTCCCGGTGGTCATTGTTGCACCGGTGATGGGTGGGGCACAGGCCGGTGAGGTTGGTGATGTCGGTGCCGCCGTGCCGCAGCCACGAAATGATGTGGTGGGCTTCGCACTCGCTCATCGCGGTGGTGCAGCCGGCCCATGAGCACACGCCTTGGATGGCGAACATCGCGATGCGTTGCGCAACAGACGCGAGCCGCTTCGACCTGCCCAGGTGCAGCGGCACTCCGGTGAGGCCGTCGACGGTGAGCAGGAAGTCGGAGGTGCCGTCCATGCCGAGGCGCACGAGGTCGAAGGCGTTGAGCTCCACGCCGACGTTGGTTTGGAACAGGGTGGTGGCGTCGGCGTCGGCAAGATCGTCCATCGTCACCGACACCACCACGGAGGCCGCGCCGCCGTTGGCGGCCTGCTCGCCGTGCTCGTATTGGCGCATGATGGCCATGAACTGGTCGTAGCGGCGCTGGCCTCGGGTGCGGGGGTCGCGGTCCTGCTGGTGTTCAGCCGGGATGTTGGAGTTTGGTGCGAGCCCCTTGTCGGTGAGTGCTTTGTAGAGGGCGTAGTCGCCTGCGGTCATGTGAAGGCGCACGTCGTAGGTGCCGTCGGAGTTTTCCTTGCCCAGGGTGGCCTCGCGCTTTTCAAAGCCAGCGTTGGGGTTCTTCTTTGCGTGTGGCTTGTTCGCCTTGTCCACGAGGCGCTTCACAAACAGCCGCAGGTCCTTTTCGCTGCGTGTCTTCGCTTCCTCCATGGCGCGGGCGTAGATGCTCATGCGTTCGCCCTCGGCGGCCTTGAGCAGTTTGTCGAGTTCTCGCCGGATGATGTCCTGCTTGGCGGCGGGGACCTCGCCGGCGCGACGGCGGGCGTCCTCCTGGTCTTTGCGGCGACGCTCGGCTTCCTCGTCGGCGGCCTTGCGGGCGGCTTCTTCGGCGGCGGCGCGCTCCTCATCGGTCGGCTCATCGCCGGTGCCAAACAGGTCCCCGAGGAAATCGTCCAGGTCGGGCTCGGGCGGCGGGGGCGGGGCGAACATGGCTTTGGCTCGGGCGAGCCGGTTGTAGGCCTCGCCCTTGGAGATGCCCAACGTCTCCATGAGGTAGGCGTCCGGGTAGTTCGCCCCGACGAGTTTGCCGGCGTCGGCGAGCACGCAGGCGTGGGCGAAGGAGGCGTCGACGTAGGCCTTCTTATCCATAGCTTGTTCGAGGCGTGCGATGTCGCGGGCGATGGTAGTGAAGGGGAGGGACGTGGGGTCGTCGAAAAGCAGGCGCAATTGCGTCAGGCTGTCTACGACCTGGTCAACGAGCCGAGACACGTTGTTCATGTTCCCTCCTTCAAGTAGTTGAGGGTCAATCTATCAACGCGCCCGACGTGACAATCAAACGTTCGAACACCCGTTCTATTGCAACTGCTTGACCAGGTGCGCTGCCGCCGCAAGTCCGAGTCGCGGATTCGCCTCGCGCACGTCCTTCACCGCGCGCACATACTCGGCCTCTGGGGCGGTGCCGGTCTCCGCGAGCACCCCGCGCGCCCACTCGATTGCGGCGTCCATGTCGGGGAAGAAGCCGACGAGCGACTCCTCCGGGGTCGGCCCGGCATTGACCACACTGTTGAAAATGCTTCGTAAAAAGCGGAACATGGGCCCCATTATGCCTGAAGGTGATTCCGTCTATCAGCTGTCAAAGCGCCTGCAGTGGATGCAAAATCGCGAAGTCACAGCCACAAGCATTCGCGTCCCGCGCTACGCCACCGTTGATTTCACGGGCATGACCTGCGAGCGCGTTTGGCCTCGCGGCAAGCACCTCTTCATGCAGTTCGCTAAAGGCGGCCACCAGGCGCAGATCCTGCACACGCACCTCAAAATGGAGGGCACGTGGTCGATGCATCGCGCCGGAACACGCTGGAAGAAGCCTGGTCATGCGGCTCGCGTGGTGCTTTCGCTTAGCGACGACCCCCAGCCCGACATCGAACTCGTCGGCTTTTGGCTCGGCCTCGTTCGGGTGTTCCCCGCCCGCCAATACGAGCAGGAGATGGGGTATCTCGGACCGGATTTGCTCGATCCGGATTTCGACCTGGCGGAGGCGGTCAGGCGCATCGAGGCACAGCCGGACCTCGAAATCGGACGTGCGCTGCTGGATCAGCGCAATCTTGCCGGCATTGGGAACGAGTACCGCGCGGAGATCAACTTCCTCGCGGGTACGCACCCGAGGGAACGGGTGGGGGAGGTGGACGTCGAAAAGCATGTGCGTCTTGCGCGACGGCTGATGTGGGCGAATAAAGACGCCCCCGTCCGCGTGACCACTGGGATCAAGCGGGCGGGGGAGACGAGTTACGTGTTCGGCCGCAACAACAAGCCGTGTAGGCGCTGCGGCACGCTCATTGAGAAGGGATTTCTCGGCGGCGACGGCGACCTCGAGCGGGTTATTTGGTGGTGTCCGCGGTGTCAGCCGGAGCCCTGATATATTCCATTTCTGGAAAAGGGGGGGCGAGATATGGACTTTGAATTTTTGAGAGAAAAACGTCCGTGGGGGAAGCGAGAAATCGACCGGCTCGGAGAATATTTCGCTGGTAGTGCCAGTGTTCCTGCGGAAGCCGCGGAGATGATTATCTGGCACGACGAGTTAGCTCGACGGACTGCTGCTGCCTGTGCAGGTTTTGCGCAGGAACTTTTTGGCCAGGAAAACCAAAGTCCGGACATTGTCAGTGCTTATCGAGTGAAATCGCAGGCGACTATTGGTGACAAAATCAGACGGTCGAATGAGGACAAAACGAAGAAGGTTCAACTCGGCCGGATGTGGGATTTCGCCGGGGCTCGAATTACGGCCAACGTGTTGCACGACGATTTGCGCCATCTCTCATGGGAGCTGCAGCAGGTGCTGCGGGCAGAGGGGCATCGTGTGATTGAGCGTGACTATATCGCCCGTGCGCAGCCCGGGGGTTACCGGGCTATTCATCTGGTGGTTCAGTCGGCTGCGGGTAATGTCGAACTCCAAATGCGAACCTTGCTCCAGTCGGAGTGGGCGAACACCTTTGAAAAGTTAGCGGACAAAACTGGGCGAAAGATCCGATACGAAAGCGATGCGCGGCCAGGGAATAAAGAGCTAGCCAGGGTTTTTGATGCGCTAGTTGCGATTGCGCGTGATATTCACCATATGGAACGGCAACGAGCAGCGACGCGTCGGAGTAGTTCGAACTCGATGAAGCAGTTAGCGAATATCCCGATGGGTCTGCCATTGAACTCGAGGCTGCATGAATTGCGGGCGGAAGCTTTTCGAGCATTGTCGTACTCGGAGACTGCTACGAGTCAGCATGCCTCGAGTATTCTGAGCCTCATTGAATCTTTGCGAGCCCTATCGCAACGTCTCAGTTCGTACGAGGTAGAAGAGTGAGGGGGAGACGATGAAGCACTTCCTTATGGTGTTCAACCGCAAGACCGGCGCGCTTCGGATGAAAGAGTATGCGGATGTACGTGATGCGATCCTGCAGCGGCTTGAGGAAGAACAGGCCAACGACAATCCAGATGTCGAGATTGTTGTGATCGGGGCGCCGTCCTTAGAAGACTTGAAGGTTACGCACTCCCGATACTTCGCGGTCGATGAACTTCCCGATGTTGCTTCGTATTGGGCGCAAGGCGAGAAGGTTTCTTAAAGGGGAGAGGGCGACCGTCACTTTCGTGATCGGTCGCCCTCGAGCGGGTTATTTGGTGGTGTCCGCAGTGTCAGCCTTTTTCGCCTCCCAGTCGCTGAGCGCGCGGCGGATGAAGAACACCAGGAATCCGAGGATGATCAGGATGAGCACGACGTAGATGACGTTGGAGTAGGTGTCCGCGTACTCGGTGGCCTTTTCCCAGTTGTCGCCGAGGATGTAGCCCAGGTAGATCAGGATGGCGTTCCAGATGCCGGAGCCAAGCGTGGTCCACAGGCCGAAGGTGAGAAGGTTCATGTTGCCCAGGCCCGCCGGGATGGAGATCAGCGACCGCACACCCGGGATGAGGCGACCGATGAACACGCTGGGCTTGCCGTATTTGTTGAAGAAATCCATCGATGCGTCCACGTCGGAGGCGCGCACGAGCCACATCCAGTCGGCGATTTTGCGCAGGCGCTCCAGGCCGAGCCAGGCGCCGATGCCGTACAGCACGTATGCGCCGACGACGGAGCCAAGCACGGACCAGATGAACACGCTGACCATGTTCAGGGATCCCTGCGCGACGGTGAAGCCTGCCAGCGGCAGTACGACCTCGGACGGAATGGGTGGGAAGAGGTTCTCCAAGAGGATCGCAATGCCGACACCGGGGGCGCCAAGGGTTTCCATTAGGCCGACGATCCAGTCGATGATGCTCTGCATTGCGCCTATCTTGCCTTATTCGACCTCAAGGTTCCAAGTGTGCACCGGCGCGCCTGCCTGGGAGTTTTTGATGTACTGCCGCAAAACCCGTGCGAGGCCTTCGGCGCGTTCGCTGGTGGCGGGTTTTGATCCGGCGGCGGCGCGGCTCAGGGCGTCCAGTTGCCAGGTCGCCCCGTTTTGGCCGGTGCGCACGCGGCCTTCGATGATGCCGAGGTATTCGTCTGCGCAGGATTGGTCCACGTCAAGGGCTCGCAGCCCCTCGTAGGCGAGGTCGAGCAGATGCTTCTCGACGAGCTCACGTACCGGAACCGAACCCAACGTCGGCCATTCCATCTCGGCGTTGATGCCGTGCTTGGCGCCGGCGAGGAAGTTACGGTTTGCGGCGTCGAAGGTGAGGCGCGACCACACAGGTCGGGTCTGGTTGCTTAGGGCTTTGACCAGGCCGTAGTAGAGCGCAGCGTCGGCAACGATGTCCTTGACGGTCGGGCCAGCGGGAAGCAGGCGGTTTTCCACGCGGATGTGGCTGAGTTCGCCCGCCGGATCGTAGATGGGCCGGTTCCAGCGCCAGATCGTGCCGTTGTGCAGGTTGAGGTAGTGCAGGCCAGGGTTGTCGCCGTTCATGAACGGGGTGCCTGCGTCGGCGCGGCCTTCGGGCAGCAGCGGGGAGAAGTAGCGCACGTTTTCTTCAAACAGGTCGAAGACGCTGGTGATCCAGCGTTCGCCGAACCACACACGCGGGCGCACGCCTTGGTTGATCAGTTCTTTGGTGCGTGTATCGATGGACTGTTTGAACACCGGGATGCGCGACTCGTGCCACACCTTGTGGCCGAGGAACAGCGGTGAGTTTGCTGAGAGCGCGACCTGCACACCCGCGATGGCTTGGGAAGCGTTCCACGCTTCCGCGAACCGGTCTGGTGCCACCTGGAGGTGTAGCTGCATGGATGTGCAGGTGGATTCGGGGGCGATGGTCTCAAAGTAGTGGGTGTATTTCTCCTCGCCCCGCAGGTCGATTTTGACCAGTTCACCGCGCGATTCCAGGATCGAGTTGTTCAGTCCGGCGTAGCGATTCTCTGGCGTCATCCACTCGTCGCTATCGAGAAACTGCGAGGTCATCGTGGGCAGGGTGCCGATCATTGCCAGGTGCGACCCGGCCCGCTTTGCTGCCTCGCGCACGCGGGCAAGTCGCTTCTCGACGCCACCAGCCAACTCCGCTAGCCCCTGGCCTTGAATATCCAAGGGTGGGTGGTTCATCTCCACGTTGTAAGCGCCGATTTCGGCCTGGTACTCGCTATCAAGCAGCGCGAGCACGGCTTGGTTGTTGGGGTGGGGGAGCATGGTGTCGTCGACAAGATTGAGCTCCAACTCCAGCCCGATCGTGCCGTGATCGACGAACTCGGCGCCCTGGAGGTGCCGGTCGAAGCGCTCCAGCTCATCCTCGAGCCGACGGCGGTACGTGGTGCGCTGGCGTGGCGTGTAGGACTCGGATGAGATGGCGTCGCCCATTAGCGGTGCTCCCTAAACCAGGTGATGAGGTTGTCGGTGGATTGGTCGCCGGAGGCGGGCTCTTCCTCGCCCGCAACGGCAGCGGCGAGGTCATTGGCCTGAGCCTTGCCCAACTCCACGCCCCACTGGTCGAAGGCGTTGATGCCCCAGATGGCGGCCTCCACGAACACGATGTGCTCGTACAACGCAATCAACGCGCCGAGGGAGTGCGGGGAGAGTTCCTCCGCCAGGATCGTGGTGGTGGGGCGGTTGCCAGGCATAACCTTGTGCGGCGCAAGTGCATGCGGGACACCTTCTGCTTCGATTTCCTGCTGGGTTTTGCCAAACGCCAGCACCTTCGTCTGCGCGAAGAAATTACCCATGAGCAGGTCGTGCATGGAGCCTTCGCCGGTGGCGGTGGGCAGATCAGCGCGTGGTTTGGCAAAGCCGATGAAGTCCGCCGGAATCAGTGTGGTGCCCTGGTGGATCAATTGGAAAAAGGCGTGTTGGCCGTTGGTGCCGGGCTCGCCGAAGAAGATTTCGCCGGTGTCATAGGTGACCGGGGTGCCGTCGATACGCGTGCGCTTGCCGTTGGACTCCATGGTCAACTGCTGCAGATACGCCGGGAAGCGGGCGAGGTCCTGCGCGTACGGCAACACCGCATGGGTCTGGGCCTGGTAGAAGTTGCGGTACCACACGTTGAGCAGCCCCATGAGTACAGGCACGTTGCGCTCGAAATCGGTGGTGCGGAAGTGCTCATCCATCGCGTGGAACCCGGCGAGGAACTCGCGGAAACGCTCCGGGCCGATGACCACCATGAGCGACAGGCCGATCGCGGAATCCACCGAGTAGCGGCCGCCAACCCAGTCCCAGAAGCCGAACATGTTGTTCGTATTAATACCGAACTCGGAGACCTTCTCCGCATTGGTAGAGACGGCTACGAAGTGCTTCGCAACCGCGGTGTCGTCGCCATCGAAAGCCTCGAGCAGCCAGCGCTTCGCCGCATGCGCGTTGGACAGGGTTTCCTGGGTAGTAAACGTTTTGGAGGCGACGATAAACAGCGTCTGCTCCGGGTCAGCGTCAGCGAGCACCCGGGTCATATCGGCCGGATCCACGTTGGAGACGAACTCCGCGCTCACCCCAGCATCCGCGTAGGTACGCAACGCCTGAGCAGCCATGGCTGGCCCCAGGTCGGAGCCGCCGATGCCGATGTTGACCACCTTGGTAATCGGCTTGCCCGTGTGGCCGAGCCAATCGCCAGAGCGCACCGACTCCGCAAACGCACTCATGCGCTCCAGCACATCGTGCACGTCAGCGGTGACATCCTGGCCGTCGACGATCAGCGCCCGATCCGCCGGGGCGCGCAGCGCGGTGTGCAGCACAGCCCGGTCCTCGGTGGTGTTGAGGTGCTCGCCCGCAAACATCGCGGTGATGCGTTCGGTCAGGTCGGCGTCGTCGGCAAGTGCAATCAGCGCTTCCATGACACGGCCGTTGAACAGGTTCTTCGACAGATCCACGTGCAAACCGGCGGCGTCGAAAGTGAAGCGCTCGGCGCGCTGCGCGTCGGCCCGAAACAGATCACGCAGCGTCGTGCGAGACGTTTCAGCATGGAGTTTTTCGAGCTTTTTCCAGCTCGGTGCGGACGTAATGTCGTGCATTGCAGCCTCCCAGGCGGCGGTGATCATCTCCAGCGTTCAATGCAAACTACGGTAGTCAAAACCTGTCGTGCCTTCCGGGTAACACCCCACCACCCGGCAAATCTGGATAATGGCGCCCATGAGCATCGTCAAGATCAACGCGATTACTATCCCCGAAGGCGCCGGCGAGGAACTCGAGCGCCGCTTCGCTGCCCGCAAGCACGCCATCGACTCCCAGCCCGGCTTCGAAGGCTTCCAGCTTCTGCGCCCAGTCAAGGGGGAGGAGCGCTACTTCGTGGTCACCCGCTGGGCCGACGAGGAGTCCTACAACGCCTGGTGGGAAGGCGCAGGCCGCGCCGGGCACGCTGAAAGCGACAAGGGCGGCGATAACGGTGAGGCTCCGCGCAAGCCGGTGTCACAGTCTGCTGAACTGCTGGAATTTGAGGTCGTGCTCGATTCCACCGAGCAGGACTAGCCGTCCGGCGGGCTAGCCCCCAAGTGCGTTAACCCAACTTGCCCCGGCCGAGCCGCAGCAGGATCTGTGCCAGGCCGGGGCCTTCCTCGCCCAACTCGTCGCGGAACTGGTTAATGATGGCCACCTCGCGAGTGTGGACAAGACGCGTGCCGCCCGAGCCCATGCGTGTCTTACCAATCGCGGCGGAAATCTGGCTGCGGCGCTTCACTGCGTCGAGGATGACGCGGTCAAGTCGGTCGATTTCCTTGCGGTATTCCTGGATCTCCGCGTCCGAAAGGGGATCGTCGGTGCCGGATGGCATGCGGATTTCAAGCTCACTCATGGCAGTAGATTATGCCAGTTCGAACACACGGTCAGGGTCGTGTCGGCGGCGTTAGTACAGTGACTGCCATGACTGATGTGACCCTTGGCCTGAACCCGCAGCAACAGGCGGCCGTCGTGTACGAAGGTAGCCCGCTGCTTATCGTCGCCGGCGCTGGTTCCGGCAAAACTGCGGTGCTGACCCGCCGTATTGCCTATTTGCTGCAAAACCGTGGGGTAGCGCCGTGGCAGATCCTTGCCATCACCTTTACTAATAAGGCCGCAGCGGAGATGAAGGAGCGCGTCGGCCAACTCGTCGGACCTGAGGCGGAGCGCATGTGGGTGGCCACGTTCCACTCGGTGTGCGTGCGTATTCTGCGCCAGCAGGCTCAGTTGGTGCCGGGGCTAAACACCAACTTCACTATTTATGATTCGGACGATTCACGTCGCCTGCTTGGCATGATCGGCAAAGACATGAACCTGGATTTGAAGAAGTTTTCGCCACGCGTGCTGGCTAATGCGATTTCAAATCTGAAAAACGAGCTGGTGGATCCCGACCAGGCGCAAGCGCAAGCACAGCGCACCCACAATCCGTTCGAGACCACTGTGGCAAACGTCTTCGCGGAGTATCAGCGCCGTTTGCGCCAATCCAACGCGCTCGATTTCGACGATCTGATCGGCGAGGTAGTCCGCATCTTCAAGACGCATCCGCAGGTCACGGAGTACTACCGGCGTCGCTTCAGGCATGTGCTTGTCGACGAATATCAGGACACCAACCACGCTCAATACGAACTCATCCACACCCTGGTGGGCGACGGCCCCGACGCGCCCGAGCTGGCGGTGGTGGGCGATTCTGACCAGTCCATTTACGCCTTCCGTGGCGCGACGATCCGCAACATCGAGGAGTTCGAGCGCGACTACCCCGATGCGGAGACGATCATGCTGGAGCAGAACTACCGCTCCACGCAGAACATCTTGAGTGCCGCGAACGCTGTCATCGCGCAGAACGAGGGCCGCCGCCCGAAGAAGCTGTGGACTGACCACGGCACGGGGGAGAAGATCGTCGGCTATGTCGCGGACAACGAGCACGACGAGGCCCGCTTCATCGCCACGGAAATCGATGCCCTGTCGGATCGCGGCGTGCCGTACTCGGATATCGCAGTGATGTATCGCACCAACAACGCCTCGCGCGCGTTGGAAGACATTTTCATCCGCTCGGGTATTCCGTACAAGGTAGTCGGCGGGACCCGCTTCTACGAGCGCCGCGAGATCCGCGACATCGTTGCTTACCTGAAGGTGCTAGAAAACCCGGACGACACGGTGAGCATGCGGCGCATTGTCAACGTGCCAAAACGCGGCATTGGCGACAAGGCGCAAGCCATGGTGGCGCTGCACTCGGAGCAAAACAATCAAAGCTTTGGGCGTTCGCTTATCGACGCCACTGAGGGCAACGTGGACATGCTGGCCAAGGCCGCCACGAACTCCATTACCCGCTTCGTGGACATGATGAGGGGGCTCCGCCAGGACATGCCGAACATGGTCAATGAGGTCACCGGCATGCCAGACCTCGGGCAACTGGTCGCCCAGGTGCTTGATGCCACCGGCTACAAGGCAGAGCTTGAAGCCTCCAACGACCCGCAGGACGGGGCGCGCCTGGACAACCTCAACGAGTTGGTCTCTGTCGCCCGTGAGTTCTCCTCGGACGCTGCGAACCAGATGGCGTACATGACCGATGAAGAAATCGACGAGGTTATGCAGGAAGGCGAACCCGCGCCGGGATCACTGCAGGCGTTTTTGGAGAAGGTTTCGCTCGTCGCTGATGCGGATCAGTTGCCGGACAACGAGCAGGGCGTGGTCACGTTGATGACGTTGCACACTGCAAAGGGCCTGGAGTTCCCGGTGGTGTTTGTTACCGGCTGGGAGGACGGACAGTTCCCACACCTGCGTGCGTTGGGGGATCCAGCGGAGCTCGCCGAGGAACGTCGCCTGGCGTATGTGGGGATTACGCGCGCCCGCGAGCGGCTATATCTGACGCGTGCGATGCTGCGCTCATCGTGGGGCTCTCCGGTAACCAACCCGGCCAGTCGCTTCCTCGCAGAGGTCCCGGAGGACCTCATCGACTGGCGCAGGTTGGAACCGGAGCGCTCCTTCAACGCGGATGCGTGGGGCTCGCCCTCGCGTCCACGCACGCAGATGCGCTCTGCGCGCCGTGCACCGAAACAGACGGTGCACAAGAATTTGAACTTAGTGGCCGGAGACCGCGTCAACCACGCGAAGTACGGGTTGGGCACGGTCCTCACCGTGGAAGGTTCCGGCGTGAGGGAGACGGTGACAATCGATTTCGGGTCGTCTGGCACCGTCAGGCTGATGACCATCGGCGGGGTGCCGATGGAAAAGCTTTAGATCCGGATACCCTGCTGGGCCAGCCAGACCTCGGGGTCGGCGTGGTTCACACCGTCCGGCTTGACCTCGAAGTGGAGGTGCGGGCCCGTGGAGTAGCCCTCGTTGCCGATGGAGGCGATCTTCTGGCCCGCCTTGACGCGCTGGCCGACCTGCACGTCGTAGTAACGCATGTGGCCGTAGACGGTCTCTTCGCCACCGTCGTGCTTGATCACGACCCAGTTACCAAAGCCCTGCGCCGGACCTGCTGCGGTGACGGTGCCGTCCATTGCCGCGTAGATCGGGGTGCCTTCCGTGTTGGCAATGTCGATGCCACGGTGGAACGTGCCCCAGCGTGGACCGTAACCGGAGGTGTAGCGGCCAGACGCCGGCATGACCACGGTGCGGCCATCTGCGGTGCGGCCGCGCTGCGGTGCGACCCAGTCCGTGCCATCGGCAGGAGCGAACGCGGCCGACAGCGGCGCATCGAGGGCGCGCGGGTCGTACACGATCTTGTAGCCGCCGGCGGTCACGGTTGCACCGTTGTCCAGGATGGCGTCTGCAGCCTTTGCAAGGGCGCCCAAGGCGTCGCCCTGGTTGCCGATAGGTGCGCCACCGACAGTGAGGGTCAGTGCGTGCGCTGGCGACGCTACAAGCGTCAGCGCCAATGCTGCAGCGGCTGCCACGGAGGCACCGGGGAACATACGACTGGTTTTCACAGTTTTACCTTCTCTACGCAGGTCTGGTTCGGCGCAGCTTTGGCTACGCGCACAGCAGGTCAATTTAACGTGTGTCCACCCGCGAAGCAATGGCGTGACCTGCACGTTTGTTCTAATTGGGCGTAGCTAGGTGGTATCGCTGCAGGCAGGCGCGATGTTACTGAAGTGAAATTTGTTACGGATGTTAATTGCCTGTGGGGGTGGATGGTGTACCCCCGCATGCTCCGAAAAGTTGGACGCCCAACAATGAAAAAGCCCCGCCAAGGCGGGGCAGAAGTCTGTGTGTGGCTTAGAGCTGGATACCGCGTGCGGCCAACCAAGGCTCCGGGTCGACAGCGGTTGCGCCGTCCGGCCAGATTTCAAAGTGCAGGTGCGAGCCGGTGGAGAAGCCCAGCGAACCCATGCCGGCGATGTCCTGGCCGGCATGGACCTGCTCGCCGACGCCTACGTACAGAGACTGCATGTGGCCGTAGACGGAAATGGAGCCGTCCTCGTGGCGGATGCGGATCCACTGGCCGTAGCCCTGGGCCGGGCCGGAGTCGATCACAGTGCCATCGGCAACGGCGCGGATCGGGGTGCCTTCCACGTTGGCGATATCGATGCCGGAGTGCATCGAACCCCAGCGCATGCCGAAGCCGGAGGTGTAAGCGCCGTCGGCCGGGCGGACGACCAGCGGGGCACGTGCTGCTTCGTCTTGGCGAGCGACCTCGTCGGAGTGCTGGACTGCCTTGTTGAGCTGGTCGGTAAGGTTCTCAACCGGCTTGTACTCCGCGATCGCCAGGATCTGCGGGGTTGCGGCGTCGCTGTCTGGGGTGCCGGCAATTTCGTCGGTATCGGCTGCGAGCTGGATGGAGTAATCCGCGTCCTGGCTCTTGTCCGAGGTGAGAGCGCCTGCGGCGAGGCCGGAGAAGCCGGCGGTGGAAACCGCGCCAGTGGCGGCGGCGACGACAGCTGCGCGACCCGTGTTCGGCGTCTGCTTACGGTGCTTGCCGCCCTGCTTCTTCGAAATGAACATGTGCCCTCTTTGAGATTTCCCGTTGGCCCGAATTCCCCCTGCTAGTGCTGTTTCCGGCAGGGGAATCGTAACCTTCCTGTTATCTACGAGTGGTTACTGTAACGAATTGGTTTCATCGGGGCAAGATGAATCTGAAAATTGTCTTAATCGTTCGCTGTCTTCGCAGTGTTACATCCCGGTTGCATCCACGTCATGTGTAGTCGTATGTGAATGGTGTGACTCTCCGGACGGGTGGGGCAAATTGGAAGATCGGGTGTCCTTCCCCAGAAGTGGGGGTGAGGAGTGGCAGAGTTGGCGGGGATGAGCACCACACCGAAACCACGCCCGGCGTCGTCGACAAGCGGGCGCCGCGCGCGCAACGCCAGCATGTCCAAGCGCAAGATCACCGGTATTAAGAAGCGGTCTGCCCCCGCAAAGGTCCCGGAGACGACCGAAGAGCGGATCAAGCACTACCTGCCGTATGTCGCTGTGCCGAATGCTGTCGTCGGGCTCGGGCTGCTTGTGGTGTGCTTTGCCGTCATCCTCATCGCAGGTTGGCGCCTGACCTACCTGCCTGCCGCGGTGGGGGAGAGCTGGTTCGTCTTCCATGGAGTGCCAGTGCGTATCGACGACATCGAGCTCGCCGCCGTACCCCTTTTGCCAGCCATCGGTGTTGTCGCACTCGTGGCGCGCCGCATCCGTGCGGCTACGGCGGGACGAGTGAGCATCCTGGACCTCCTCGTGCTGCTTGGTCTTGTCATCGGCTTTGCGCTGGTGTTCAGCGGCATCGCGTTGTTCATGGTCGCTGACGCGTCGGCCGTCTATCCGGTGGCCGCACCACACCCCGTGGCCGCGCTGCTTTGCCCGGTCATCTTGCACCTCATTGGTTACTGCATCGGAATCCGCAACGTGGTGTGGCATGCGCTCGCGAAGCGTGCGGGGGTTCCCGCGGAAACCGTTGATGCAGGTGAGGCTGCAGGCAAGATCGTTGTACGCCTGCTGAGTGCAGCCGCAGTGATCTACCTTGCGTTCCTCGTTGCAGGTTTTGGTGAGGTTCGCGAACTGCTCGGCCAGTACCCATCCCTCGGGTGGGGCGGCGGTATCGGCCTGTTCGTGCTCTGTGTGGCGTACCTGCCAAATGCGGCTATCGGGGCGCTGTCGGTCATGCTCGGCGGGTCCTTTACCTACGGTGCCGGTTCGATAAACCTCTTCGACGCAGTCCAGATCCCGTACCCACCCCTGCCCCTGTTTGGTGCGATCCCGGCGGAGGTGCCCGCGTGGGCGCCGGTGCTGTTGGTGGTGCCGGCGGCGGTGCTGGTGCATTACTTCGTTGCAAAGCAAGTGTCTCTGATTGCTATTGCAGCAACTGCCACGTGGTGCGCCCTATTCGGCGCGGCCGCAGGCGTCTTCTCCTCAGGGCAAGCAGGCGCTTATGGGGTCATCGGCGTGGACCCTTGGGTGCTGGCGCTACTGCTATTTGTATGGGTTGCCGTCACCGGTGCAACCGTGTTGGGGGTAGCTGCGCTAAGGCAACGCACACCTGCGAACACTGACAGCTAGACTGCTTCGCGTGAGTGATTCAGTGAAATCAATTGCTGTGCTCGTCTCTGGAACGGGTACGTTGCTGCGGTCCATGATCGACAATGCGCAAGGTCGCTACCGCATCGACATTGTGGTGGCGGATCAAATTTGCCCAGCGATCCAACGTGCGAAGAACGCGGGTATCCGCACCGCAGTGGTGCCAATGGAAACCAACCGCAACGCGTGGAACGAAAAACTTGCCGCCACGCTTGCGTCCGTGAAGCCAGACCTTGTCGTTTCGGCGGGCTTCATGCGCATCCTGGGCAAGCCCTTCCTTGAGAAGTATGAAGGTCGAACCATCAACGCGCACCCGTCGTTGCTGCCATCATTCCCGGGCGCACACGCTGTCCGGGATGCTCTGGAATACGGTGTGAAGGTCACCGGCTGCACCGTCCACTACGTCGATTCCGGACTGGATAGCGGCGAGATCATCGCCCAGCGTGCCGTTGAGGTGCTGCCGGACGACACCACCTCCACGCTGCACGAGCGCATCAAGAAGGTCGAGCGCGAGCAGATCGTGGAACTGCTCCATAACGCCCAAGTAGTAAACGGAAAGGTCCTTTTCTCATGACGAATGCCGCGAAGCGGGAAATCAAGCGCGCGCTGATCAGCGTCTACGACAAGACGGGGCTGGAGGATCTGGCTCGCGCGTTGGGCGATGCCGGCGTAGAAATCGTCTCCACTGGTTCCACCGCGAAGCGCATTGCAGACGCAGGCGTGCCGGTGACCGAGGTCGCAGAGGTCACCGGTTTCCCGGAGGTGCTCGACGGCCGTGTGAAGACGCTGCACCCGCGCGTGCACTCGGGCATCCTGGCAGACCTGCGTAAGGATGACCACAAGGCGCAGCTTGAGGAGCTGGGCATCGAGCCGTTCTCGCTCGTCGTGGTCAACCTGTACCCGTTCGAGGAAACCGTCGCCTCAGGTGCCAGCTTTGACGAGTGCGTCGAGCAGATCGATATCGGTGGTCCGTCGATGGTGCGCGCGGCAGCCAAGAACCACCCGTCTGTCGCGGTTGTGACCTCCCCGAAGCGCTACGCCGACGTTGTGGAGGCCGTGAAGAACGGTGGCTTTACGCTCGACGAGCGCCGCGAGCTCGCCCTCGAGGCGTTCACGCACACTGCGCGTTACGACGCCGCCGTGTTCTCCTGGCTCGCCTCCCAGCTCGAGAGCCAGGCTGCATCCCAGGCTGCGTCTGGTGCGCAGACCACGGAACTGCGCTACGGCGAGAACCCGCACCAGGCAGCCCGCCTGGAAAGCGACGGCTGGGGCATTGCCGCTGCGAAGCAGCACGGCGGCAAGGCAATGAGCTACAACAACTACCAGGACGCTGACGCCGCATGGCGTGCGGCTTGGGATCACAACCGTCCGTGCGTCGCGATTATCAAGCACGCCAATCCGTGTGGTCTCGCAGTATCCGACGAGTCCATCGCGGATGCACACAAGAAGGCGCACGCCTGCGACCCTGTCTCTGCTTACGGCGGCGTGATCGCCGCGAACCGCGAGGTCACCCTTGAGCTTGCAGAGCAGATCCACCCGATCTTCACCGAGGTGGTCATCGCCCCGTCTTTCGCGCCGGAAGCACTCGAGCTGCTGCGCACGAAGGAAAACCTGCGCCTGCTGGAGGTCACCCCGGAGCAACTCACCGAGGAACGCAAGCAGATCACCGGTGGTTGGCTGGTCCAGGAGCGCGACCAGTTCCAGGCCGACGGCGACGCAGCCGCCAACTGGAAGCTGGTTGCCGGCGACGCTGCCGACGAGCAGACCCTCGCCGATCTTGAGTTCGCGTGGCGCTCGGTGCGTTGCGTGAAGTCCAACGCCATCCTGATTGCCAACGACGGCGCATCGGTGGGCATCGGCATGGGCCAGGTCAACCGCGTCGATTCGGCCAAGCTGGCCGTTGACCGCGCGAACACACTGGACGAGGGCCGCAACCGCACCAACGGTGCCGTGGCAGCCTCCGACGCGTTCTTCCCGTTTGCCGACGGATTCCAGTTGCTTGCAGACGCCGGTGTGAAGGCCGTTGTCCAGCCCGGCGGATCCATCCGTGACGAGGAAGTCATCGCTGCAGCCAAGGAAGCCGGCGTGACCATGTATCTCACCGGCACCCGCCACTTCGCCCACTAACCCTCTGAAGGAGAGTACCTCCGTGTCCTCCAAGCTCGCCGCGCTTGCGCTCACCGCAGGTATTTCGCTTCCGGGCCTGCCGGCCATTCCCACCTACTCCGCGATTGATCAGATCCCGGTTGTAGGCCCGGCCATTGTGCAGACCTACAAGCAACTGCCGCCGCAAGTGCAGCGAGCCATCCACCTGCCGTTGCCGCTGACGGCACCGGCCGCCGCGAAGAGACAGCCGACGGGCAAGAGTGCCACGGAGGTTCAAGCGCAGCTTGATCAGCTTGTGCGCGACGTTGTTGCGCGACATGGTGGCCGCGCGACAGCATCTGTCGGTGGCATTACCGCAGGGGATAACCGCCCGGAGCCGGCATTTTCCACTATGAAGGTCCCGGTGGCTATTGGTGCGCTGCGCAAGAGCCCGGCAGCCTACCCGGATGCTGAGGTCGCCGTGACCCGCTCCGATAACCCTGCCGCGCACCGTATGTTTGGCCAGGTATCGGGCGCGGAACTCGACGGCATCATCGCCGAGGCAGGATCGCGGACCACCAACTCCGCGGGATACCAGATGGGCACGCTGTGGACCACCAGCGACCAGGCGGCGTTTGCATCGGGCCTGCGCTGCGTGAAGGGGCATGAGCCGGTGCTGGACATGATGGGGCGCGTCGTCGATTATCAGCGCTGGGGTGTAGGGCGCATCCCTGGTGCACGCTTCAAGGGCGGCTGGAACTACTACGAGAACGGGCACCTCGCCCGCCAGTTTGGCCTCATCCCTGGGCCGAACGGGGATATCGCCGTGGCGATCACCGCGCACAGCCCGAAGGGGCACGAGGGTAGTTTCGCCATGCTCAACGAGCTGGCGGACGGCATCGCAGCAATGCGCGGCGATCTGCCGACGGCCCGCTGCTAAACATGACGCCGCGACTGAGGTTTGCTGCAGCGCTGGTCGCCGCTGGGCTTGCGCTCAGCGCGTGCGGGGCAGGGGAGCGGGCCTCAGAACCAGCGACGGAAACTGTGACGGCAACCCACGTAATTACGCCGAGTTCACTCGCACCCTCGCCCGTCCCCGCGCCTGTTCTGGAGCAGTTGCAACCGCAGCTCCAAGCAGCAGTCGATGCCGTGGTTGCTCAATACGGGGGAACGGCAGAGCTCGCGGTGTCTGACGGCCGGGACGCAGTAGGATCGCCGGAACAAGATCCGCAGGTAGCGTGGTCAACTTCGAAGGTTCCGATCGCGGTGGCTGCGCTTCGGAAAGACCCTTCGCTACTTCCGGTTGCGGAGTCTGCGATTACCGCCTCAGACAACTTCGCAGCAGAAACACTGTGGGCGACGGTTGAGCCTGCGGAGGTAGAAGCAGTGCTGCGTGAAGCAGGAGTAGATCTCCCGATGAACACCGTTGTGCTCAGGCCTGGATTCACGGCTTTCGGTCAAACGCGATGGGGCACTCGTGAGCAGGCAGTGTTCGCCTCCAACCTGCGCTGCGTGGCGGGGTCCGACGAGGTACTCGACATGATGCGCAAGGTAGTGCCGGAGCAGCGCTACGGTCTGGGGGTTTTGCCGGATGTTGCCTTCAAAGGTGGCTGGGGTCCGGGGGACGACGGGAAGTACACCGTGCGCCAGCTCGGCCTGTACAACGGCTACGGCATCGCGCTGACAGTTTCGCCCGCCGACGGCACCTATGCGACGGCCCAATTGATGGCAACTGATCTCACAAACGCTGTGCTCGAGCTGCAATTGGGCTCGCCAAATCCTGACTGTTCGGAGGCTGGACGATAGACTGCGGGGACAAACACCCCCGTAGCTTGGAGATTCCACGATGTCGAACCCAAATGCCAACCCCAACGATGAGTGGGCGGCATACACCCCGAAACCATCCGAATACGACGAGTGGGGACAACCACAGCAGCATATGCCCACCCAGCAGTTCCCGGCGCAAAGTTGGGAACAGCAGCAGTGGAGCCAACCTGCGTACGCGCCGGCGCCCGGCCCACAAGAGCCGAAGTCATCGAACCGGGTGCTCTACATCATCATTGGTGTGCTCGCCGTTGCCCTCCTGGCGGTCCTCGGTGCGTTCGCCGCGTGGAGCTTTGGCGGATCGTCCAGCGGTTCCACAGAGCCGGTGACCTCTACTGTTGTGGAAACGTCGACGCGTGCTCCAGGTGGGGCTGCGACTGACGGCGCAAAGCCCTCGGCGGCGCCGTCGTCGGCAAAGCCGGACGCTGACCGGAAGGACCGTACCTTCGGGGTCGGTGTGCCGGAAACGTCCGTCACAACTGAGGGCTTCGCGCGTGCCGTAGGTGATGATTTCCGCGCGTACTACGCGGAGCACGGAAAGACGCCGACCTCGCTGCGTAGCCTGAGCCCGAAGACCGGCCAGTACTACATGATGTCCTGCTCGCCGGCGCAGGGCGGTTTCCGCTGCACCGGCGGCAACAACGCCTCCGTCTTCATCAGCGAGCAGTAGAAGGAAACCGGGATGCAGCATTACAACCTGTACAAGACGCTCGAACTTGATCCGTCGGCTTCGAGCGAGCTGCTTGTCGACGAGCTCACGCAACGCCTCGACAGCGGTCTCACTTCCAACCCTGGTGGCGAGGAGGAATTGCGTCTGGCTCGGGAGATTCTGGGAGATCCGACTAAGCGCCAGATGTACGACTCTCGCTTGAAGGCCGACAGTGGCATGCCCATGAACGTGCAAAGCCTTCGGTCGCTGGCCGCCATGGCGTCACCGGCTGCAACGGCTGCACCGACCGCACCCGAAGCACCAGAAGCCCCCGAAGTTTCCGAACCAGCCGTTGTTCCCGGCTCTGGCGAAGGGGACAACACACCGGAGAAGTCGTTCGATGTGAAGCGTTGGTGGCCTATTGCTGCTGTTGTTGCGGGTGTGCTCGTCATTGCGCTGGTAGTTCCTCAGCTTGTTGGCGCTGGGCTGGGCTCGAGCGGACCTGAGAAGCTCGCCAACGAAATCGCCCAGCTTGATGAGGACGATAGGGCCGACTGGATGAATCAGCATGCCGCTGCTGGCCGTGCAGCGTTGCTTGAAAACAAGCTTGAGAACACGAGCATCGGATCATCCGACGATGCCGAGTACGCCGCGGGGGAGAGCTACGACCTGAAGGACCTCGTCGCAAAGAAACAAGGTGACGATGCGTCGGAGAATACCGACTACCTCGACCGTCTTTACGGGTTGAGTGGGATCAAGGAGGCGCGACTCGTTGGGATCAACACGGAGGTGAAAAACAAGGACGTCCATGCGACATCGGTCAATACCCAACTGTTTCTGTTCGCTCGAGATGGCGGCGACTGGAAGCTCTACGACATCTTTGACTAACACGGCGAGAGAACGAGGAGATTGAACATGAATAAGACGAAAGCAATCGCACTTCTTGGTGCAGGGCTGTTGACAGTCTCGCTGAGTGCCTGTGGCGGCGCGGATGAAACCGAAACGGAAGTGCTTGACCCAACTAAGCACGCAACTACGGCTGCGGAATCCCTTAAGCCACAGTGGAACAACAACGCACGCATGGCCGTCGATCCGTTAGAGGCGGCGCCTGAAGCAGCACGTGACTTGCCAGAAACAAGGTCACTTGGGATCGACAACCTCGACGTGTTCAATCCGACATTCAATCAGGCGGTCCCTGCAAAACTCGCTGTCACATCCTGGGACAAAGAAACCCGTGCGCTCGATCTGGACACGGGAGCGTTGTACGACGTCTCCCCGAAGAAGTTCGATGGCTCTGAGGACAAACGTATGACCACGACGATGATGCTGGTTGCCGACGACGGGAAGACCAAAGGCGCCAGCCTTGTGAAGACTGTGGAGAGTACGCAGGGCCTACAAACGGAGAAGGTAAGCCTTTCGACGTTCCTCGACGATTTTGCATCCTTCGACGAGCCAACCCTCGCGGAAGTGGATTCGAAGAACCTCGACGCTAAGTCCGCCGAAATTATCGCGGCGAGTGCGGAGAAGATCTATCTCGCGAACATTCCGGAGGCCGGCTCGAAGAAACAAATCGATGTCGTTGCGGTGGATATCGCCTCTGGCCAAGAAACAAGGCATGAGCACATCGAGACCAATGATTTCTTCGGCGTGATTGCACAGAGCGGGGAGCCCGTGCTGTATTACGCAAGCAACGAAGGGGATTTGAGGAGCCGAAATCTCGAATCGGGGGAGGACGTTGAGATACGTAAAGGTTTCGCACCTGAAGCCGCGTGGCGTATCGGCGACAGCGCCCTTGTTTACGGCAAGGACACTGCGGAACAGGAGCGCTGCATCGATGAGCCAACGAAGCCTTGTAAAGTGAAATTCCTCTATGTCAGCGGTGGCAAGGCAGACGAAGCAATGAGTGTGGAAACCAGAACCTACAGTTCTGTACCTGTGGTGCGGCGCAGCGGTGGCATTATTACGGCCATCTTCTACTCGCCACTCGATGACCTAGAAAAACTCTTTGTCCTCAAGCCCGAGACTGGAGAAGTCCTGCTCGAAATAGGCGAGGACGAACTCAAGGAGTTGGACTTCGTCGACGCGATTTCGGACGGGGAGTCGATCTTTACCTACGACGGCAATCGAACTTCCCCGCGCGTTGCTCAAAGCGATGTGAAGACTAAGGAACTTATCACCGCTGATGCGGATGTGTTCCCGATTGATTCACCGTCAGGGGCCCGGATTTGGGGCGTGAAGCGAGACGACGGGGATTGGTTCGAGGCCCGCGTCGCGGTCGAGGATTTAGACAAGTTCTAAACTAAGCGTCCTCGTCGCGCGATACCTGCGCGACGAGGCTGAGCATGCGCTCGGCGCGGCGATCCGGAAGGTCCGTATGGAGCACGTCCAAAACGGCATCGGCGATGGTGACGGAGGGGGCGGGCAGGGCGTCGTCGACAAGCGGGTATGGCGCAACGCCGGTGTTGTCGCGCATCTCGATGGCGGCGAGCGTCATGTGGAACGGTAGGTCGATGCGGGGGTCGTCGTCGCCAACGATCTGCGCTGCCAAATCGCGGAAGATACCCTCCAGGCGTTGGCGTGCCTCGTGGTACTCGTCAAACTCCTCCGACTCCAGCACAGGCAACTGGTAGAGCCGGCCCACGTTCCAATTCGAGGACAACAAGATACGGGTCTCGGCGGCGACGAGCGCCCAGAGCTTCACGGCTGCGGTCTCGTCGGTCTTGGCCAAGTCTGATGCGAGATCCAGCGAAGGCTGCAGTGTCCCCATGAGCAGCGTGAGGAAGATGTCGCGCTTGGAGGGGAAGTGGTAGTACAGCGACGCCTGACGGATGCCTACGGCGTCAGCAATGTCGTGAGTGGAGGTAGTTGCGAAGCCTTTGCGTGTGAAAAGTTCGGATGCGGCATCGAGGATTTCTTCGCGGGCGGTTGCGCCTTTGCGCCGTGGGCTTTGCTTGCGTGGTCGTCCGACCGAATTCGCCATACCCTGCCTACCTTTCTGGGATACGCCACTACTTTAGAAGAAAAACACCCGCTCTCAACCCTCACGGAGAGGGGAGTGCGGGTGCTTAGAGCCGAAGACTCTTACGCTGTCATCGTCAACCGGCTAATTAGCGGGTGGTGAACGGCAGAAGAGCCATCTCGCGCGCGTTCTTCACAGCGGTAGCGACCTGGCGCTGCTGCTGCGGGGTCAGGCCCGTGACGCGGCGGGAACGAATCTTGTGACGGTCGGAGATAAACAGACGCAGGGTCTCAATATCCTTGTAGTCGACGGTCTCGATGCCCTTTGCCTTCAGCGGGTTCTTCTTCGGGCGACGGGACTGCTCAATGCGCGGCTTACGCGAATTGTTGCGCTTCATAATTTGAGTCCTCCTTACCACGAAGACTTACGGACGCCAGGCAGCTCACCGCGGTGAGCCATCTCGCGCATACGGACACGGGAAACACCGAACTTGCGGAGGTAGCCGCGGGGGCGGCCGTCACGCGAGTCACGGTTGCGCACGCGCACCGGGGATGCGTCGCGCGGCTGACGGTTGAGCTCAAACTGAGCGTCCAGACGATCCTCGTCAGAGGTCTCCGGGTTCTTGATGATTGCCTTGAGCTCGTTACGACGCTCCGCGTAGCGGGCGACGATCTCTTTACGCTGCTCGTTCTTAGCGATCTTAGACTTCTTCGCCATGGATTATCGCTCCTCGCGGAATTCGACGTGCTTGCGAACTACCGGATCGTACTTCTTCAGCGTGATGCGGTCCGGGTTGTTGCGCTTGTTCTTGCGGGTGACGTAGGTGAAGCCGGTGCCCGCGGTGGACTTCAGCTTGATGATCGGGCGGATATCGTTACGTGCCATTAGATCTTCTCACCTCGTGCACGGATCTGGGCTACGACGGACTCGATGCCGTCGCGGTCAATGATCTTCAGACCCTTCGTGGAAACGTTCAGGGTGATGGTACGGCCCTCGGAGGGCAGGTAAAACTTCCGCTTCTGCACGTTGGGGTTCCAACGGCGCGAGTGGCGGCGGTGCGAGTGCGAGACGGTCTTGCCGAACGACGGCTGACGTCCCGTGACCTGGCAATGTGCCGACATGGGTTTCTTCCTTACTCTTCTTACCGCCCACGACTCGATCACGATGTGAGGAAAGCGCCAGGTGAGAAGCGGTGTGAGGGTCCGCTACCGGCGCAAATGCAATCGGTTGACGTAGGCGTATATGTGTACTTCGACAACAGCGAGAGACAACCCTACCGTCTTTGCGCCATTTCTCATAATCGCGTTTTGCGTAGTATGACACCCGTGAATGAACCCACCTATCGGAGAATCGTCGCTCTCGACGTCGCTCGAGGTATCGCAATTCTGGGCACCTTGGCAACGAATATCTGGATCTTTGCCACCTGGCACCAGATGGACAGCGTCATGGAGCAGTATTTCGATCCGAACTTCACGCTCTGGGATGAGGTTCGCGCCGCTTCCACGAATGGAACTGCAGCAGAGGCCGCCGACGCGTTGTTCAATGCCGCAAGCGCGTTGGTCACGGACGGCAAGTTCCTGGGACTGCTCACCATCATGTTCGGCATCGGCATGGAGATCCAGCGCCAATCTGCAGCGAAACGAAACCAGCGCTGGCCCGGGCTGTACTACTGGCGCGCAATCTTCCTTGTGGCCGAAGGGCTACTGAACTACATCTTCATTTTCGAGTTTGATGTGTTGATGGGCTACGGCCTGACCGCCCTTGCGGTGGCGCCGATTATTGCGCGCAGCGAGCGTGTGCAAAAGGTGTGGATGTGGCTCGCGCTGAGCGCACATGTCCTTGTCATGTTGCTGTTCTCCGTGGGCACCTATCTGCTTAACAGTATTCCGCTCGACGAGATCGAGGGTGGCGAGGATATCCCCACGTTTGACCAGTCGTTTGCGCTCTACACCGCAACCGACAGCTATCCGGCGATGGTGCAGGCGCGTATCGACGACTTCTTCGGCGGCAGGTTCGAAATCCCAATCATGTTCGTGATGGGCATCGGTGTGTTTCTCCTCGCGGCCAGGTTGTACCGCGCTGGATTGTTCCAACCTGCCGGGGCGGGGTTGCGTCGCAAAGTGATGCTTGTTGGCCTTGGTGTTGGTATCCCGCTGGACTGGGGGCTGCGCTTGTTTGCCACCGGCGCATCTGCTTCGTTGACGCGCTACGTCACCTCGACGGTAGTGGCGTTCGGTGTCCTCGCGCTCATCGCGGCCTTCTACATCCGCCGCGACAACACGCTTGGTGTGGTGGGAACCGGTTTGGCTGCAGTCGGTCGCACCGCGCTGACGTGCTACATCCTGCAGAATGTGCTCGCCTCTGTGGTGTTCTACGACTTCGGGTTTGGTCTAGCCCGGTACGTAGAGGGGCCTGCCGGCACCTTGCTCGTGTGTGGGGTTTATCTCGCGTTGTGTGCGCTGCTCATTGCGTTCAGCATGTTGTGGCTGAAGCGCTTCCAGCGTGGACCGTTTGAAATTGTCATGCACCGGGCTGTCGACATGGTTGCGGCTAAGCAACGGCCAGCAGTGCAGCGGTAGCGGCAGTCACGGTAGCGGGTGCCAGGAGTAGGCCCCACAGGATGAAACCGCGCCACGGTACTGGGGCCTTTGCGCGGCGGAGTTGATCTGCCCACAGCAGTGTGGCGAGCGATGCCCATGGGGTGATCACCGGGCCGACATTGACGCCGATCAGGAGAGCCAGCACGCTGGCCGGATCGCTGACTGCGGGCTCGAGCATTAAAAACGCAGGGATGTTGTTGATCGCGTTCGCTGTGGTCGCGCCAGCAGCTGCAATTGCTAAGGGGTGTGTGCCGGCGAGTTGCTGCACGGCGGACGAAATATCGCTGATCTGCAGGGCCAGTGTCGCCACCGCGGAGAAGGCAGTGGCAAGGCTGAGCGCCGACCACGGGATGAGTGGAGTAATGCCGTCGCGCCGTCCGGTCGGGCCCACCGCACACCACATTGCGATGGCGGCGACGGTGCTCGTCAGCCAGTAGGGGATCGGGCTGAGGAGTGCAACGACGGTGACGCCCAGTACCGCGAGGGCGCCCGTTGGGCGTGGGAGGATCGACGACGCTTCGGGCATAGGTTCGGCTGCTGCGCTGCGGTATATCGCCCGGGCTGCGTAGGACGCTGCCACTGCCACTGCCACTGCCACTGCCACGGCTGCAGGGGCGGCGGCAAGTTGGACGTATTCACCGGTGGTGGAAAACGCGTCGCCGCCCACCGCCAGCAAATTCGTCAAGTTGGAAACCGGCAAAGGCATGGAGGCAAAGTTGGCAATCCACACCACGGAAAGCGCCACCGCCGGCACCGGGAGTCGGAAGCGGGAGGCGAGTTGCACCGCTAACGGCGTCAGTATGATCGCAGTGGTATCGAGCGAGAGGAACGCTGTCGCGGCGACACACAGTGCGAGAAATCCCGCCAGAACGATCTCTCTGCGTGACGTCGTGCGCTGCAACGCGCCAACCAGCCACTCGAAGGTGTGCACACGAGCAGCGAGATTGACGACGACAGACATGCCGGCCGCGAAACCCAGTACTGGAACAAGCCGAAGGGCAACTTCAGTGGTGTCGTTCAGGGACACTGCGGCGAGCACGGCGAGACTGGCGATTGCTGCCAGCGGCAAAGAAAACGAGGAAAGATTCATGGCGGGGTTGAGGGTAAGTGGTGGATGAGCAGGGCGGAGGTCGTCGATAAGCGAGTTGCAATGATTAGGTCAAAGCGTAGGTGAGCTGTATGATATTTCGAGTTGTCCGGCGACCGCCGGATAAAAAGACCATTTCGCACCCAACTCGGGCACGATCCTTAATGTAAGGAACCGACCCGTAGTTCAATCCTGAGGGAGACGAATACTAATGAGGAAAGACATTCACCCGGATTACCACCCGGTGATTTTCCAGGACGCGAACACGGGCCACAAGTTCCTGACGCGCTCCACCCTGACCTCCGCACGCACCGAGCAGTGGGAAGACGGCAACGAGTACCCGCTCATCGTGGTTGACGTGACCGCAGAGTCTCACCCGTTCTGGACTGGCGCTCAGCGTCTCATGGACACCGCTGGCCGTGTTGAGAAGTTCAACCAGCGTTTCGGTGGCATGGCACGCCGCAAGAAGAAGTCCGCTAACTAAAGGGCGTAAAGGAGCACAATCATGGCAACCCCTAAGTTCAAGATGTCCCGCGCTAACACGCGCATGCGCCGTTCCCAGTGGAAGGCCAACAACCCTGACTTGGTCAACGTCAAGATCGACGGCCGCGAGGTGCAGATCCCGCGTCGTCTCGTTAAGGCGGCTCAGGCTGGCCTGATCGACGTCGAGCAGTTCTAAGCTTCCGCAAGGTAAAACTCGCGCAAAAATACCGGGTTCCCACAGGTGGGGCCCGGTTTTTTAATGCCGTTTTCACTCTTAGAGGAAAATAAGTCATAATATCCGCATGAAAATTCTCGTTGCCGATGACGAACAGGCTGTGCGCGAGTCACTGCGTAGGTCGCTTCGTTTCAACGGATACGACGTAGTCCTCGCCGTAGATGGTGAGGATGCGCTCGACCAGATCCGGTTAGAGCAGCCGGATCTGACCATTTTGGACCTTATGATGCCAAAGCTTGACGGCCTCGGTGTCTGCCGTACGCTGCGTTCTTCGGGCTACGATGGCCCGATTCTTATGCTGACGGCGCGCGATGGTGTCGCGGACCGTGTGGCTGGCCTCGACGCTGGTGCGGACGACTACCTGCCTAAGCCGTTTGCGCTTGAGGAGCTGCTGGCCCGTGTCGGTTCGCTGCTGCGTCGCTCCCGTGCGGAGTCGCGCCATAGTGAGCAGAAGGATTCGACCACGCTGAAGTTCGAGGACCTGACCATGGATACCTCGACGCGTGACGTGTTCCGCGATGGCCGACCGATCTCGCTGACCCGTACGGAGTTTGCGTTGCTGCACTTGTTGATGCAGAATCCGCGCCACGTATTGGCCCGTCAGACCATTCTTGAGGAAGTATGGGGCTACGACTTCCCAACCTCCGGAAACGCCCTGGAGGTTTACATCGGTTACCTTCGTCGCAAGACTGAGGCTGGCGGTGAATCTCGCCTTATCCATACCGTGCGCGGTGTTGGTTACGTGCTTCGGGAGACTGCTCCGTGATGTTGCGCGTCGCGTCTGGCGATGCCTATGAGACCCGCCCTGGGGCGGGGCATTCCTTGCGCCTGAAATTGGCGGTGCTGTCGGGCTTCATTGTCGCTGCCGCAGTTGGGTTAACGACGATGCTTGGCATGTGGCTGTCTACCAAAACCCACGAAGGCGTGTTGGATACTGAGCTGCGGAGCAAGACGTTGGGGATGGCTCGCCAGCTCGACGGGGCCTCGGAAGATCAGATCCGCTCTGAAATTGCGGCGTTTCGGCGATCAAACCCGTTGACAAGCATTGCGGTTTCAGGGGCAGACTCGAACCTGTTCTTGGGGGATCCGGTATCTATTTCAGGGCCGTATTTGCGTACGGAGAGCGGCGATGCGGTATCCGTGCGCTCAGTCAACGGTAAGCGTGTTGTTGTGCGCCAAACACCGGATGGGATGGTGGTTGCCGCATCTCGGACAGAGGACCCGTACGGTCGCATCTCTGGAAGCCGGGCGGCGGCAGCGCTGGTGGTTATCGGTGTCGGCAGCCTGGTGGCGTGGATTTCTGGTGCGTTCATTTCGGCGGTGGGCTTGACTCCGGTGCGCAGGCTGCACCGTGAGTTGGACAACGCTAACGAGTCGAGTGGGCCGCGTGAACTTCCGGTGGAGGGCGACGACGAATTTGCGGAGGTGACCTCTTCGATCAACGCCTTGGTGAGGTCGTTGGAGGAGTCCAAGAAGCGTCAGGCGCAATTGGTGGCGGATGCGGGCCATGAGCTCAAGACGCCGTTGACATCGATGCGCACCAACATTGAGTTGTTGATGATGTTGCATAACTCCGGCCGTCAGGACCAGATTTCGGCTGAGGACCGGGCCGATTTGGAACGTGATGTGCTTGCCCAAATGGAGGAGATGTCGATCCTGATCGGCGACCTGGTCGACCTTTCCCGCGACGAGTCGCATGAGACCGAGCCGGAGGATTTCCGCCTCGACGAGGTGCTCGAAGAGGCGCTGGACCGTGTGCGTCGTCGTCGCCCCGATGTGACGTTCTTGTTCCACGCCGACCCGTGGGTCATTCGTGGTGATCGTTTTGCCATGGGACGTGCTCCGATCAACTTGATCGATAATGCTGCGAAGTGGTCGCCGGAGGGTGGTGCAGTGCGTGTGTCGCTTAAGGCGGCGAAGCGCAACGCGGTGCTTATTGTCGACGACTCGGGCCCCGGCATCCCACCCGAGGAGCGCGAGAAAGTCTTTGAACGGTTCTACCGTTCCCCGGAGTCGCGCGCTATGCCGGGTTCTGGCCTGGGATTGGCGATTGTGAAACAGGTGATGGACCGCCACGGTGCGACAATCGTGGCGGAAGAGTCGGATGACGGTGGCGCCCGTTTCCGGGTGGTGTTCCCGGGACGTCCTCCGGAGGACGAGACGGCTGAGGATCTTATAGTCGAAGACGAGAACGAGACCCGCGTCATCCCGAAGAAAAGCTACAGCTAAACCCGTACAGAAAATGTACAGAAAACACTACGTTTCGTTTGGTGAGGTCGCAAGCGCCGCCACAGCGCGGTAGGGCATACTCGCAATCCATGAGCAATACGCGCGATTTCGGAGAGCAACCCAACGATGAAACCTCGAGCTTTCCGCACCAGACAACTGAAAACTACGCACAGGCACCATATGTGCCAAGCGGTGGCGTGTACACGGTGCCGCCACAATCCCAGGCCCCGAAGCGTCGCGCAGGCGTAGGAACCGCCTTTGCGGTTGCGTTGGTGACCGCCCTCGCGGCCGGTGCCGGTGCGGGTTACGTTGCGGGGTCGGCGGGATCGTCGCAAAGCGCAGATGCTCCGAGTGGAGAGCAGGCGCAAGAAAACGCCCTGGAGAATCCCTCTGTGTCGAATGCCGCGGAGGCACCAGATGGATCGGTAGAGAAGGTGGCGGCGCAGGTGCTGCCGTCGGTGGTGTCCATTGAGGTGGCCACGCGCTCTGGTGGGGCGGAGGGATCCGGCTCCATCATTTCCTCTGATGGGTATGTGCTGACCAACCACCATGTGATTGCCGCAGGTGCGCAGCCGGGGACCGAAATTCAAGTCACGCTCAACGATGGTTCTCGCCACCGCGCGCAGTATGTTGCCTCCGATGTGAACACCGACATTGGCGTGCTCAAGATCGAGGGCGTAGACAACTTGCCGGTGGTGCAGTTCGGCAATTCTAACGACCTGCGCGTGGGCCAGCAGGTCGTGGCGGTCGGCTCGCCGTTGGGTCTGTCTGCGACGGTGACCTCAGGTATTGTCTCTGCGCTCAACCGACCGGTGCGCGCGAGCCAGGGTGGCGGCGAGAGCTCGCTGATGGACGGCATCCAGACGGATGCGGCGATCAACCCCGGTAACTCGGGCGGCCCGTTGGTGGATATGAACGGCAACCTGATCGGTATGAACTCGGCGATTGCGTCGCTGTCCCAGAGCAGCTTTGGCGGAGAGAGCTCCGGCGGTTCGATCGGTCTTGGGTTCTCCATTCCGTCGAACTTTGCCAAGCGAGTGGCGGACCAGCTGATCCGTAATGGTGAGGCGACGCAACCGATGCTGGGTGTGCAGGTCAGCATCGCGCAGGCGATTACTGGTGGTGCCGTGGTTGCCGCGGTGGAACCTGGCAGTCCTGCGGAGCAGGCTGGTCTGAAGCCGGGGGATGTGATCACGCGGTTGAATGACCGACTTATAGATTCAGCCGACGCGTTGATTGCCGCTACCCGTTCGCAGGACTTTGGCCAGACAGTGACGCTGCAAGTGGAGCGTCAAGGAGAAGGTGAGCCGATTCCGGTAGAGGTGACCCTCAGCACAGAGTAAGTTCTTTAGAGACTTGCAATATTTTCTCACCGCGCTGACGGACGGGAGCCCGTTTTACGATGACTGAACTGTATGACTCGGTTGATCTTGCTGATCTGGACATGAACGAGCCGGACGATGCAACCCTTCGTGCCTCTGAGCTGGAGCAGGCTGCGCCGGAATCGCCGCGTGCCATTGTTGTGTTGGTGGGGGATCGTCGATACGACGCCCCCGGCGATAACACCGACAAGATGGTGGTGGAGCTCCTTAGCGAGTTCAATTACCGGGTTGACGGTGTGGTGCGGGTGAAGTCGAAGAAGTCCGATATCCGCAAGGCGATTGAGACCGGTGTCGTCGGTGGTGTGGACTTGGTGCTCACGCTCGGTGGTACGGGTGTTGGTCCGCGCGATAAGACGCCGGAGGCGACGCGCGGCATCATCGATAAGGTGGTGCCGGGGGTGAGCCAGGCGATTCGGGCGTCGGGGCAGGCGTGTGGCGCGGTTGATGCGTGCACCTCCCGCGGCATTTGCGGTGTATCCGGCTCTACGGTGGTGGTGAACCTGGCGTCGAGCCGTCAGGCGATTCGCGATGGCGTATCGACGATTGCCCCGCTGGTCACCCACCTCATCGGCGAACTCAACCAGTACTCGGTGTAGATAGCGCGCGGTGACAGTGCAGATGGAACGCAAGAGAAGAAGAGTCGTGCGTCGTGCGGATGTGGATTACGACCGCACGGCGGATAAGGCGCCGTCGCAACAACGCAAAAGCCCGGCGTTCGACGGCGAGCGCGAAGTGCTACTCGATGACGAAGAGCCGGGCTTGACTGGCCGCGCCTTCTACGAAGAGCAGCGGCCGCCGCATCACGGGGATTAGTTCAGCGGCTTCTGGGTGGAGTTCGGGTTCTGGTTGGACAGCAGGTCGCGGATTTCCGCGAGCAGCTCGGTCTCGGTCGGAGCCGGCTCCTCTGGGTCGACGCCCTTGTGACGCTTCTGTGCCTCGTCGAGCTTGTTCATCGGCATGACCAGCAGGAAGTAGATCACTGCAGCGATGAGCAGGAAGTTGATGATTGCGGTGATCAGTGCACCGAAGTCAACGAAGGTAGCCTCGTTGCCCTCACGGACGAAGAAGCCGAGGCCGGAGTAGTCCACGCCGCCGAGGGCTGCGAGGAACGGGTTGATGATGGAATCGGAAAATGCGGTGACGACAGCGGTGAAAGCTGCACCAATCACAACGCCAACGGCAAGGTCAATGACGTTGCCGCGCATGATGAAATCTTTAAAACCTTGAAGCATGTTAGGGAATACTAGGCGGTTGTATATGACGACTCAAAAGTAAGGTCAATGGGCCATCCAACGAGGCTGCAGCAACGGCTTCTGCTTGAGACTGCCGAAATAGCACAAGAACTGTACCTTTCTCACCTGAAGTAACCACGCGCCCGCCAGTCGCGACAGTGCGCGGCCCTTGTGCGATCACGTCCACCCGTGCACCGTGATGCAGCAGCGGAATGATGTCTGATTCCGCGACCGGAACCGGCACCAGAGAGAACTCTTCGCCGGGTGGTTCCTCCGCAACCAAGGTTGCGGTGAGATCCGGTCCGACAAGGCGTGTGGAGGTCAACACCTCACCAGCTGATGCCGCCGCGGCAAGAAGTTGGCCCTCCGCCAGCGCGAGATCAGACAGTGCCCCCTGCGGTACTGCGTCAGCTGGAAGTCGCCGCAGGGCCACGTCCTCGCCGGTAAGCGTGGTGCCGGGCGCAACCTCACGGGCAAAGACAACCACCGCTGGATCATCGCGTGACACACCGACGATGACGTGCAACGCCGCGGCGATGACAAGAACCACCGCAACGATGCGGCGAATGATGACAGACCGGCGGTATCCGGGCGTGCGCAACTGTGCGAACTGTGCGTGAAGGTCCATAGGTATCTGACGGACCCTGCGCTACCCCGGTTCCCTCAGACCCTAAAAAATCCGCTTGGGGTGATGATGTAGTCCACGGGTTGGTCGTGGTCGTCGCAAGGCACGGCGTCCACGATGTCCGCGTCGTAGACCACCGCGGCCACCGGTACGTTGAGTCCTGCAAGCGCACGGTCGTAATAGCCTTTGCCTTTACCTAGGCGCATCCCGCCTCGGTCCACCGCGAGTGCCGGCGCGACGATCAACCCGCACGAGCGCAACACCTGGGAGGTGAATCGTGCGCCGGTGGGCTCGACGACTCCGAGTGCACCGGTTGCACCGGCGTCGTCGGCTGCGGCTGGGGACCACGCCAGCTCGCCGCTGCTGAGCGAGATTGGCAAGAACACCGTGCGGGCGGGCCCGGTAAGACGTGTCGCGAAATCGGCTGGGCCCGGCTCAGTAGCCAACGGGTTGTAGGCCGCGATGTTGGTCCCCACCGCATTCGTCTCACGCAAACACGCCAGTGTGTGCGACACAATCGCGTCGTCAAGTGACTGCTTACGTGCAGTGTCTGCGGCTAATTCGCGCCGGGTGGAGAGGTGGGCTCGTCGTAAAGCATCTTTTGCATTGACGGCTGGTGTGGATTGAGACACGGAACTCCTTGGGTCGCTCACCGGGTTTACAGGGGCGTCAGGTTAAGCTCATGACTTATGCGGAATTCTACTGACCACACTGCTGCGGCCCCGGCTGCCACGGACGGCAACGCGTTTTCGCTGAAGACGGTTGTTGTTCCTGCTGCTGGTATGGGGACGCGTTTTTTGCCGGCGACGAAGACTGTGCCGAAGGAGTTGCTGCCGGTGGTGGACACTCCGGGCATTGAGTTGATCGCCCAGGAGGCTGCGGCCTGTGGTGCGCAGCGTTTGGCGGTGGTGGTGGCGCCGAATAAGGAAGAGATCATGCGCCACTTCGGTGACTTTGCCGAGTTGCAGGATCTCATGGTCGCGCGCGGCAAGGAAGAGCAGGCTGAAAAGGTTGCTCGTGCTGGCGAGCTGATTCAGGCTGTTGCGGTTGAGCAGGATCAGCCCCTCGGCCTGGGTCATGCTGTGGGGTGTGCGGAGCAGGCGCTTGACGACGACGAAGATGCCGTGGCCGTCATGTTGCCGGATGATCTTGTGCTGCCGATGGGGGTGATGGACAAGATGGTCGAAGTGCGCAATCGCCTCGGTGGGTCTGTGCTGTGCGCGTTTAACGTCTCGCGTGAAGAGGTGTTTAACTACGGCGTGTTTGATGTTGAGGATGCGGGGGAGTCCTTTGATGGCATCGAGGTGTTGAAGGTGCGTGGCATGGTGGAAAAGCCTGCTGTGGAGGATGCGCCGTCGACGCTTGTGGCTACTGGCCGGTATTTGTTGGATTGTGGCATTTTTGATGCGCTGCGTCGTATTACCCCGGGTAAGGGCGGCGAGCTGCAGTTAACTGATGCCATTGAGTTGATGATCTCTGAAGGCCACCCGGTGCATGTGGTGGTTCATGAGGGCAAGCGCCATGACCTGGGCAACCCGGGTGGTTATATTCCGGCGAATGTGGACTTTGGTCTGCACGACGAAAAGTACGGGCCGGCGTTGTACACGGCGTTGAAGAAGATCATCACCGAATACGAAGCAGAACACCCCGAACTGACAAACTAAGGCGAAAGTAAGGCGGGTACATCCATGCGCAGCGTTGAGGAGCAGCTTGCAGCGGTGATTGATGCTGCCGTTGCGCCGGAGCCCATCCGCGTCGCACTCACTGATGCCCTCGGGCTGCGGTGCGCGGAGGAAATCGCCGCCACCCGCCAGGTTCCCGGTTTTGCTCAGGCTGCCATCGACGGGTTTGCGGTTCGCGCCGTCGACGTCGGCGGTACCGCAGGTCTGCGCAGGCGACCAGCAGCTGGCGCCGAGGATGAGTCCGAAGCGGACGCCGAAGAGCAGAAGGCCCCGCGCCCGGCGCCCGATCGTGCGCTGCCGGTCGTCGGTGAGGTGCCCGCCGGATCTCAGAAGCCGCTGCGCCTCCAACCGCGCCAGGCGGTGCGTGTGGCCACGGGCGCACCACTGCCCACCCTGGCTGATGCTGTGTTGCCGCTGGAGTGGACCGACCGCGGCCGCAAGCGCGTGACTCCGCTGCGCCCCGTGCGCACCGGTGACTTTGTGCGCAAGGCCGGCGACGATATCCAGCCCGGCGACGTTGCCGTGCGCCAGGGCACCATCTTCGGTCCCGCGCAGGTGGGGCTGGCTGCTGCGGCCGGTCGCGACAAGGTGCTCGTTTACCCGCGCCCGCGAGTGACGGTGATGAGCTACGGTCTGGAACTCGTCGATTTGGAGCGCGACCCCGGTTTGGGTCAAGTCTTCGACATCGCTTCCTACGCTGTGGCTGCCGCTGCTGAAGAGGCTGGCGCTGAGGTGCAACGCGCGGGCATCATCAACGCGGAGCCGCGCCGCATGCGCGAGACCATCGCCGGTTACGTGGATAAGAGCGAGTGCATCATCATCACCGGCGCCGTCGGTGGCTCCGGTGCTGCGGCGATCCAGGAGATCCTGCGCGAGATGGGGCAGATCGACACCACCCGCGTTGCCATGCACCCTGGCTCCGTTCAGGGCTTCGGCGTGCTGGGGGAGGAGAGGATCCCAGTGTTCCTCTTGCCCTCGAATCCGGTGAGCGCTCTGGTGATTACGGAGACCATCGTCCGGCCACTCATCCGCCGTGCCCTCGGGGCGCCGACGATCACGCGTCAGACGGTGCGTGCGCGTTCGTTGCGTCCGATGGAGTCCATCGACGGTCGTCGGGGCTACATTCGCGCCCGCCTCATGCGAGACAGCGAGACCGGCGAGTACCTCGTGGAGCCGCTGAGCGTGCTCGACGCCGGCCCGACCCACTTGCTGGCTGGGTTTGCGGAGGCCAACGCCATGATCCACTTGCCAGAGGGTGCCACCCACGTGCGCCCGGGCGACGAGGTGGACGTCGAGTTCATCCGGCAGCGCAGCTAGCGTGTTTGCCATGTTTCGCCCGCCCACACCGGGCTGGCCAGAACTGACCCCTGCCGTCGGGCTGCCGGACGGTGCGCGTGTGCAGTTGCGTCCGCTGCGCGGTAGTGATGGGGCGGATTGGTGTGAGACGCGCGTCGTCGATAGGCAATGGCTCGCGCCTGTCGAGCCCACAGTGGACGGCACCTGGGAGGACGCCCACTCGCATGCAGCGTGGCGCAACTCGTGGCTCAACCTCAAACGCATGGCGCAGCAGGGCACGGTGGTGCCGATGGTCATCGAGGTCGACGGCGCGTTTGCCGGCCAAGTGACGTTGGGCAACATCCAGCACGGGATCGTCTCCGAATGTTGGATCGGCTACTGGGTGCATTCGCCGTATATGGGTCGCGGGGTCGCGTCGGCGGCGTGTGCACTCGGCGTGGATCACGCCTTCGGGCGCGTGGGTCTGCACCGTGTGACGGCGACGTATCTGCCGGGCAATCCTGCCTCTGGCAAGGTGCTGCGCACCAACGGCTTTGTGGAGGAAGGCTATTTGCGACGCAACCTGCACATCGACGGGCAGTGGCGTGACCATCACTTCGTCGCCATCAATATCGACGACTATCCCACGACCGCGGTGCAACGGCTCCGCCGCGCGGGTCGGCTTGTCTAGGTTGTCTGGTTTTTGAATTCCTTTCTGTGACCACGGCGCGCCAACCCGCCGAGTGTCGGTTGTGCCGATACCGTGGCGTGAAGTGTCTATTGGGTGCATGTAGTTGCGGAAAGGTCTGTGATGGGCAGCTCGAGCTTATTGATCGTTTTGATCCTCATCGTGTGGGTGATCGTGCTCGCGCCGTTGGCGGTGGGGAATAACAAGCCGATTCGCCGCTCCGGTGAGGGCTACGAAGAGACGCGCGTGCTGCACAAAGGTGGCGACGCCCCCATGGCAACCCGCCGTCGCCCGAAGCTGACCCAGGCTGACATCCACCGCCACGACGACGCAGATGACGATTACGAGGTTGTCGAGGCTGTCGCCGAGGAGGAGCAGGTGCTTATCGACGACGCCCCGAACCTGCGCCTCTTCAAATCCGCACAGGCCGAAGACGCTGCCCAGGACGACAACACCGTCGATGGCGAAGTTATCGAGCACGTCGCCGACGAGGCTGACGCTGAATCCCAGGACGAGGCTGCACCCGCCGAGTCTGAGGAATCTGTCGAGACCGCTGAATCTGCTGAGACCGCCAGTGTTGTCGCCGCAGAGGCTGGCGGCTCGACCGCAATCTCTGTGCTCGTCCAGAACGAAGAAGGCGCTGAACACACCGCTGAAGAAGCTGTCGAGGAAGACCTCTACGAGCTCGACGAGACGTACACCTCGCCGGCGGACCTGGGCTACGCCACCGCAGACACCGTCACAGACGCAGACACGGACACAGGCGCTGAGGCTGAGGTCGCTGACGCTGAAGGTGCGGAGGACGCAGAGGACAACCCGGACGCTGTCGAGGCCGTCGACGCTGAGGATGCTGTGGACGCAGACGCAGACGCAGACGCAGACACAGACGCTGAAGACGCGGCCGAAAACGATATCGTCGACGAGGCAGACATCGCATTTGCGGCGTCGCGTCGTGGCCGCGGTGGCTACGACCCACAGCGCGAGCAAGCAGCCAAGGCCACGCGCCAGCAGCGCCGCCAGCGCACGCTGCTCGGTCTGCTTGCAGCGTGTGTGATCACGTTTGTAGCCGCGTTCGTCGCCGGTGGCTGGGTGTGGGCGCTCAACATCGTCGCGCTCGGCCTGACCGCGTGGTACATGATCGCACTGCGCCACACCGTGCTGCAGGAGCGCGCACTGCACCAGCGTCGTCTCCGCCAGCTGCGTCGCGCGCGCCTGGGTGTCGCTCTGGGTGATGAGGCCAACTCGCGCGAGCGCGTTGCTCGTCGCTACTCGGGCTCGGTGATCCTGGATCTTGACGACGACAGCCCCGACTTCGACGCACTGCCCGTTTCTCGCTTCACTCCGCCAGAAGGCGACCACGACCGGGCCGACTACCGCGATATCCGCGACCGCTTCGCTGCACGCGCCAGCTAGTGCTTATAACCAGGCGATTTAACCACATCGGGTTGCAGGAGTAACGTGGCAATCGCCTTCAAGAGGCGCCCTTGAGGGGCTATAGCTCAGTTGGTAGAGCGTCGCGTTCGCAATGCGAAGGTCAGGGGTTCGATTCCCCTTAGCTCCACTTTCCGCCCCGCACGATAGAACGATCGTGCGGGGCTTTCGCTATGGAAAGGATTGGTCACAGTGTCCGCGCAGAAGATTCGCCGCGCAGTGCTCATCGTTGCGCTGCTGAACCTCGCGTACTTCTTCGTTGAGTTCGTCGCTGCGATAACGATTGGTTCCGCATCATTGTTTGCGGACTCGGCCGACTTCCTCGAAGACACCGCTATCAACCTGCTCGTGTTTGTTGCGGTTGCATGGCCTGCTTCGAGGCGACGCGCTGCCGGCAGTGTCCTCGCCGCCCTGATCTTGATCCCGGCGGTGGCAGCCGTGGTGACTGTGGTGGTCAAGATTTTGAACCCAGAGCCACCCTCACCGGAAGGGCTGACCGGTGTTGCGCTCGGCGCGCTGGCGGTCAACCTGATCTGTGCCGTGATCCTGCTGCGGCTGCGCGACGAAGGCTCGTCGCTTGCCACCGGCGCGTGGCTCGCGGCACGCAACGACGCGTTGGCCAACGTGCTCATCATCGTCGCGGGATTGCTGACCTTCGTGTGGCACACCGCGTGGTTCGACATCATCGTCGGCGCGATCATCGCTGCGGTGAACTTTTCGGCGGCGAAGGAAGTGTGGGAGGCCTCCCGCGAGGAGTACGACTCGGTCGAGGACGCCTTCGCCGAAATGGACGACGACTAGTCCCACACTCCGGATCTGCCACGCTTCCACGTGCCGATGAGGTTCGTGTCCAAGATGCCGGTGGACTCCATCAGCGCGTACATGGTCACCGGTCCGACGAAGGTGAACCCCCGCTTCTTCAGATCCTTGGCTAACTGTGCAGACTCGTCGGATTGTGTCGGGACTTCCGCCATCGTGCGCGGGGCAGGGGTTGTTTCCGGCTTGTAGGACCAGATGAACTCGCCCAGGTGCGTGCCCTCCTCGCGCAGGGCAAGTGTTGCCTTGGCGTTGGTCACGGCGGCTTGGAGTTTGCGGCGGTTGCGGATCAAGGTGTCGTCGTCAAGCAAATGCTCAATGCTCATGCCCGCGACCACCTCCGGGTCGAAGTTTGCGAAGGCGTCGCGGAACGCATCGCGCTTTTGCAGGATCAACCGCCACGACAAGCCCACCTGGAAGCCCTCGAGGCAGACGCGTTCAAACATGCCCCGCTCGTCGCGTACGGGGTCGCCCCACTCTGCGTCGTAGTAGTCGCGCAGCAGGGGATCGGTTGCGGCCCATGGCGGGCGCGCACGGCCGTCTTCGCCGACGACGGGCCATCCTGCGGCGTCTGGAAGTTGGTCAGTTTCGTTCATCTTGTTTTCACTCATAACTATTGGACTCGTTTCTACCCCATTCGGTTCCACGGGTACGCTCATTGGCATGAATAGGCCTGCCGTACGTGACTTTGCGCTGCTCCTTTTGCGTCTTGTCCTCGGCACCGTATTTGTCGCCCGCGGGTTTCAACACTGGTTTGACACCGGCATGGCGCAAACCGGGCGCGATTTCGCGGCACTCGGGGTGCCGCAGCCACAACTGTCCGCATACCTGACTGGTACCGCTGAACTTATCGGTGGGGCGTTTTTGGCAGTGGGGCTGCTCACTACGATCGTCGCGTCGGTGCTGACGCTGCTCGTGCTCGCCGCGGGGTATTTCGTGCACCTGGATAACGGGTTCTTCGTGGAAAACGCCGGGATCGAGTACCCGCTGGTGCTAGCTGCGGCGTTGTTTATCATCATCGTGTTCGGCACCGGTCGTGCGAGTTTGGATGGGGTGTTAACGCGTGCTTAGCCACGAGGAAGTTCAGGCAGCGCTGTCTGCGCGTATCGACGGCGAACCGGCCGGTCTCGACGACGCCGTCGTCGACGCACACCTGGCGAGCTGTGATGAGTGCCAGGCCTTCCTCGACCAGGCCCTGGTGCTCTCCCATGAGTTCGTGCCGCAGGAGCGTCCCGCGATGGCCCCGCCGCAGGATCTGTCAGAGGTGATCCTGGCAAGCGTGGACGACGAATGGCGCAAGCTCTCGCAACGGCGCGCTTTCGGCCTTGCCATCGGGCGCACTCTGCTTTTCGCCATGGCGGTGGCGTGGGTGCTGTGGGCCATCAGCCTCATCGTTGCGGGTGGGGAAGAGCCGGTGGTGGCGTCTAGCGCGTCTGTACGCCTCGGTGTGGCGCTCGCGCTGGCGTTTACGGCGTGGAAGCCGCGTCAGATCCCGGGCGTGCTGCTGATCGTGGGGTCGATGTTCACCTTCACGGTCGGCTTCGCGGTGCGCGACGCGGTCCTTGGCGCGGGTGAGTTTGAACCCGCCGCGGTATTCATCCCGTTTGTCAGCGTGATCGCGCTGGTGTGGACGTGGTTCGCGGACCGCGGCGGGGAAGTGCGCCGAGCGTGGCGCATTCTCGGCGCCAACCCGTTGTAGTTATTTCCAGCTGGTTATTTCCAGCTCGGCAGCCACATGAGGGATTCGTAGTAGGAATCCGGGATGCGCAGGCCGTAGAAGATCGGGGACCAGTAGAAGAAGCTTGCCGCGACCAAGGCGATGTAGACCACGGCAGCGAGTTGACCCCAGCGCATCTCAAAGCCTGCGACCTTGTTGACCCACCCCCACGTCACGGGTCCGCCCTTCTTCGAAAGGTTGCCCACCGCCAGCGCAAGCAGCACCGCCGTAAACGGCACCAGTGCGGTGGCGTAGAAGAAATACATCTGACGGTCGAATGCAGCCAGCCACGGGAGGAAACCGGCGGCGAAGGCGATCACCGGAACGATGACGCGGAAGTCCTTGCGGGTCAGCCAGACCCAGCACGCCCAGAGCAGGACTGGCACGGTGAGCCACCAGATGGCAGGGGTGCCGAACATGTAAATCATCTCGCGGCAGGTGCCATCACCCGGGGCGACCTTGCACTCCAAGTCAGTGGCGGAGTAGTAGAGGATCGGGCGCGCAGAGACGAGCCATGCCCACGGCTTGGAATCCCACGGGTGCGAGTGGCCACTCGAGGACGTCAGGGATGCGTGGAAGTTCAGGACGGAGAAGTGGTAGTACAGCCAGCCAGCGACGGAATCGGGCAGGTTTGTCAGCCAGGGCCAGTCGGAGCCGGCGATGGTGCCGTCTGCAAGCGAGTGGCGGTACACAGAGGTCTCAGAGGCGAACCAGGCGCGCCAGGACCAGATGTAAAGCAGTGCTGGGATGAGCACGATCGAGGCGAGTGCAGCTGGGACGTCGCGAAGCAAGGTGCCAGCGACCGGCTTTTCCACGCCGTAGCGGCGGCGCAGGTAGAGGTCCCAGAACGACGACAACAGGCCGAAGAACATGATGTAGTACAGGCCTGACCACTTCACCGACAGCGCAAGACCAAGGGCGACACCGGTGGCGAAGCGCCACCAGCGGAAGCCCATCCGTGGGCCGAACGGGCCGGTGCCGTCCAACTTGCCGGCCAGCCAGGCATCGTGCCAGCGGTGGTGTACCTCGCGCATGTCGCCGGCGAGCGTCCAGGCGGCAATGACGATAAACAGGACCTGGAAGATATCCAGCATGCCGAATTTGGCGGCGACGAGCAGGACGCCGTCGAAAAGTGCGATGATGCCCGCGACCACACCGATAGAGGTGGACTGGCTCACGCGGCGCGCGATGAGGAACACGAACACGATCACCGCGGTGCCAAACAGTGCGGTGATGATGCGCCAACCCAAAGGCGTGTAGCCGAAGATGGTTTCGCCGAGCGCCAGCAGCTGCTTGCCCAGCGGCGGGTGCACGACAAGACCGTAGCCCGGGTTCGACTCAATGCCGCCGAGCACGGGGTTAAAGGAGCTACGCACCATGTCCCAGCCCTGCGGCACGTAGTGCTTCTCGTCGAAGACCGGGGTGCCGGAACTGGTTGGCTGGGTCAGCCCCAGGAACCTGGTAAACAGCGCGAGGACACCGATCACGCTGGCGGCGATGGTGTCGCGGCGCGTCCACGGCACCGATACGGGTGCGGTGGGGGCCGGTCGGCTCGGGCGGACTTTGCGCGCCGCGCCTGGTTCGTCTGGCGCCGGGGTGGCGTTGGAAGTGCTCGCGATAGTGGTCACGGACGAAGATACTAGCGCCTGACGCGTATGCTTCAGGCTTATGTCCGCCGAGCATGATCGTGAAACCCAGTTCCCAGCTACCGGAGTGGTGCTCGCCGCCACACCGCTGGGCAACATCGGGGACGCCTCTCCACGGCTCGTGCAAGCCCTTGGTCAGGCCGATATCGTCGCCGCGGAGGATACGCGTCGCACCCGCGCGCTGGCTGCGGCACTCGGTGTGGAGATCACCGGGCGCGTGGTGTCCAACTTCGACCACAATGAGGACGCGCGTTCGCGTGAGCTTCTCGACGCCGCCCGCACCGGCACCGTCCTCGTCGTCACGGATGCCGGCATGCCGATTGTTTCCGACCCAGGGCATTCGATCGTCGCCGCCGCCCACGATGCCGGCATCCCCGTGACCTGTATCCCGGGCCCGTCTGCGGTAACCACGGCACTTGCGCTGTCCGGGCTCAACGTCGGCCACTTCATCTTCGACGGCTTCGTGCCCCGCAAGGCCGGTGCGCGCCGGGCCTGGCTGGAAACTCTTATCGACGAGCGCCGCGCCGTCTGCTGCTTCGAATCCCCGCACCGCATCGCGCAGTTGCTTGACGACGCCGCCGACGTCCTCGGCGGTACACGCCGCGCCGCGGTGTGCCGGGAGCTGACCAAAACCTACGAAGAGGTCAAGCGCGGCACCCTAGCGGAACTTGCCGAGTGGGCCGCGGACGGCGTGCGCGGGGAGATCACGCTTGTGATCGAAGGCGGGGAGCCGAAGCAGCCGGAAGCGGAAGATGTGGTGGGGAAGGTGCTTGAGCTCGTCGAAAAGGGCGAGCGTATGAAGGACGCTGCGAAACAGGTCGCCAAAGCGCACGGCGTGAAAGTAGGGGACCTGTATGATGCCGCGCTCGCTGCGCGCGGTTGAGTAAGTTCTCGCGACAACTCGGTTAGCACAAAGGTGTTATTTACGTTAGCCTGCTTGGGCACTTTTAAACACCTGAAAACTTCAAAGGAGTAACCGTATGTCTCAGCGAGACTCACAAAGGGATCCACACGATCCCGATGCGGAGACGCAGAGCACTGATCAATACGCACCCCAAGAAACTTCTGCAGCCAGCGAACTTGCTGCGCTGCTCGACGCCGACCGCGACGGCGTTGCGACGGACTACGTCGACCCGGAAGAGCGCATGGAGCGTGCCGCGGATGCAGAAGATGCCCCAGTGAACTGGGGCATTGTCATTCCGTTGGCCATTATTGTCGCGGCAATTGTCGGCTGGGGCCTGGCTGCCCCCGACAGCTTTTCCAACTTCGCCGATGCCGCCTTCACCTGGGTGATTGACAACCTGGGCTGGGCATTCGTCCTCGGCGGCACCATTTTTGTCATTTTTGTCATCGTGATTGCGGCGTCGAACTTCGGCACCATTCGCCTCGGCACCGCAGACGAGCGACCAGAATTTAAGACCACGTCATGGATCGCCATGATGTTCGCCGCCGGCATGGGCATCGGCCTGATGTTCTACGGCGCCGCAGAACCACTGGCGATGTACCTCGACGGCGTACCCGGCCACAACGAACGTGAAGTAGGCGCTGCCATGGCACAGACCATGTTCCACTGGACGCTGCACCCGTGGGCTGTGTACGCCATTCTCGGCCTGGCCATTGCGTATTCGACGTTCCGCCTTGGCCGCAAGCAGCTGCTGTCGAGCGCTTTCATCCCGCTGATCGGACAGAAGGGTGCTGACGGCTGGCTCGGTCGTCTCATTGATGCGTTCGCTGTGTTCGCCACCATCTTCGGCACCGCCTGCTCCCTGGGCCTTGGCGCGCTGCAGATCAGCTCCGGCCTGGAGGCGTCCGGCTTCGTGGACAACCCATCCACCAAGCTGACTATCGGTATTGTCTCCGTGTTGACCCTGGCGTTCCTGCTGTCCGCAATGTCGGGCGTGTCCAAGGGCATCCAGTGGCTGTCTAACGCCAACATGGTCATCGCCGCGATCCTGGCGATCTTCGTCTTTGTCTTCGGCCCGACCGTTGCGCAGCTGAACATGCTGCCGACCGCATTTGGTAACTACCTGCAGAACTTCTTCGAAATGGCAGCCCGCACCGCAGAGAGCTCCGACGGCCAGGCTGGTGACTTCCTCTCCGGCTGGACCATCTTCTACTGGGCGTGGTGGATCTCCTGGTCGCCGTTCGTCGGTACGTTCCTGGCTCGCATCTCCCGCGGCCGCACCGTGCGCGAGTTCTGCCTCGGCGTCCTGCTCGTCCCGGCTGGCCTGTCCACCGTATGGTTCGCCATCTTCGGCGGCACCGCCATCAAGATGGAGCAGGATGGCCAGTCCATCGTCGGCGGCGGCTCCAACGAGGAACAGCTGTTCAACCTGCTGCACGCCCTGCCGGGCGGCTACGTTGTCGGCGTGTTCGCCCTGTTGCTGCTGGGTACCTTCTTTATTACCTCCGCAGACTCGGCCTCGACCGTGATGGCGTCCATGACCCAGTCCGGCAAGACCGAAGCCAAGCCGTGGCTGGCCGCTATGTGGGGCGTGGCTACCGCATTCGTCGGTCTGACCCTGCTGATCTCCGGTGGTGCTGACGCGCTGAACTCTCTGCAGTCCGTCACCATCGTGGCCGCAACACCGTTCCTGTTCATCCTTATCGCGCTCATGTTCGCGATTGTGAAGGACATGTCCAACGACACCATTTACCTGGATAAGAAGGAACACGAGCGCTTCGCCCGCCAGCTGGCTATCGAGCGCCGCATGCACCGCGACCAAGCGCAACTCGACGCACGTCGCGAGCAAATGAAGAAGATGCTGAAGCCGCGCGCGAAGAACTAACGCGTAGCGTTTCGCACCTTCGTTGCTGGCCCCGCGGAGCAGTTTCATTGCTTAGCGGGGCCATAACTTATGCTGGGAGCCATGACTGCTGCTGATTCCACCCAGAACGTTCTTGTGTGTGTGGCCTGGCCGTACGCAAACGGCCCGCGCCACATCGGACACGTCGCCGGCTTCGGCGTCCCGTCCGATGTCTTCGCCCGCTACCAGCGAATGTCCGGCAAGAACGTGCTTATGGTCTCCGGCACCGACGAACACGGCACCCCGCTGTTGGTCCAGGCGGATAAGGAAGGCGTCAGCGTCAAGGAATTGGCGGACCGCTACAACAAGCAGATCGTGGAAGACCTCGCAGGCCTTGGCCTGTCCTACGACCTGTTTACCCGCACCACCACCCGCAACCACTACGCGGTGGTCCAAGAACTGTTCCGCGGGTTGGACGCTAACGGCTACATGGTGAAGGAAACCACCAAGGGTGCGATCTCCCCGTCGACGGGCCGCACACTGCCGGACCGCTACATCGAGGGCACCTGCCCAATCTGTGGCGCAACCGATGCCCGCGGTGACCAGTGCGACACCTGCGGCAACCAGCTGGACCCGGCAGACCTGATCAACCCGGTGTCCAAGATCAATGGCGAGGCCCCGGAGTTCGTCGAGACTGAGCACTACATGCTCGACCTGCCGTCGCTCCACGACGCACTCGAGGCGTGGCTGTCCACCCGCGAGGACTGGCGCCCGAATGTGTTGAAGTTCTCCCTGAACCTGCTCGAGGACATGCGTCCGCGCGCCATGACCCGCGACATCGACTGGGGCATCCCGATCCCAGTAGAGGGCTGGCAGGACAACCCGTCGAAGAAGCTCTACGTCTGGTTCGACGCCGTCGTCGGTTACTTGTCTGCCTCCATCGAGTGGGCCCACAACATTGGCAAGCCGGAAGCTTGGAAGGACTTCTGGCAGGACCCAGCCACCGAGGGCTACTACTTCATGGGCAAGGACAACATCACCTTCCACTCCCAGATCTGGCCGGCGGAGCTGCTTGGCTACGCGGGCAAGGGCTCCAAGGGCGGCGAGGTACACAGTCTTGGCGAGCTCAACCTGCCCACCGAGGTTGTCTCTTCTGAGTTCCTCACCATGTCGGGCTCGAAGTTCTCCTCGTCGAAGGGCGTGGTCATTTACGTCAAGGACTTCCTCAAGGAGTTCGGCCCGGACCCGCTGCGCTACTTCATCGCAGTCGCAGGCCCGGAGAACAATGACACCGACTTCACCTGGGACGAGTTCGTCCGTCGCGTGAACAACGAGCTGGCCAACGGCTGGGGCAACCTGGTCAACCGCACCGTGTCCATGGCGCACAAGAACTTCGGCCAGGTGCCCGCGCCGGGCCCGCTGGAAGCGTCCGATGAGCGCATTCTGAACCTTGCGGAAGAAACCTTTGCTACCGCCGGTGCGGACCTGAGCGAGGCTCGGTTCAAGAACGCGATCACCAAGATCATGCACGTCGTTGGTGAAGCGAACGCCTACATCGCCGAGCAGGAGCCGTGGAAGCTGGCTAAGGACGAGTCCCAGCGTGAGCGTCTGGCCACCGTGCTGTGGACCGCGCTGCAGGTGGTGTCGGACTGCAACGCCATGCTCACCCCGTTCCTGCCGCACACCGCCCAGAAGGTCCACGAGACCCTCGGTCGCAGTGGTGTGTGGGCTGCCGAGCCGCGCATCGAGGAGATTGTCGACGACGCCGACTTCGACCTCGTCGGCGTCGGCCTTCCGGAGAAGGGCCAGAAGTACCTGACCATCACCGGTGACTACACCCAGCAGCAGGCCGTGTGGCAGCGCGTGGAGGTCACCCCGGGCACCGAATTGGCTAAGCCGCAGCCGCTGATTGCCAAGCTCGATCCTGAACTCGGCGAGACCGGCCCAGAGTGGGCGCCGGTGCAGAAGTAGTCCTAGAGAAACTGGTTGAGGAACCCGGTGAGTTTGCCGGGTTCTTCGTCTTCAAAGCGCTGGTCTACAACGACGAGCGGGGCGGTGTATTTCTCGTCCGCGCCGCCGGGATTTTTGACGACGACAAGATCGGTGCCGTAGTCGTCGATAAGCAATTGCCAAGAAAAGCCCTCCCGCACGAGCGCCTCGCCGAGTGCGGTGCCGTAGATGCGGGCGGTTTCGCCGCGAGGAAATGCACGCTGCACATCGCGGGGAAGCGCCAGGTAATCGGCAAGTTCCTCCTCGAACGAGGCGACGATATCCGCCGGGGAACCGTTGATGCCACGCCCGGCGGCTTCTGCCAGGTCGGCCTCAATTTGGGTGCGGGTGGCTGAGTCAATGTCTTCAAATGCCATAGGGTGCATCGTATGAGCAAAAAGAAGCCACGTCCCACTCCCGTGCCCGCCGAACCGATCGAAGGTCTTGTCGATGCACACACGCACCTCGCGTCCTGCGGGGCGCGCACCGCGGAAGAGATCGACGCGTTTGTCCAGCGTGCCGTAGCTGCCGGGGTCGAGCGCATCTGCACTGTCGGCGATGGCCTCGACGAAGCGGAGCTTGCGCTTCAGGCCGCACATCTCAACGAGCGCGTGTTTGCCGCGTGCGCGATCCATCCGACCAGGGCGCATGAACTTGACGACGACGCGCGTGCCCGCCTACAGACCATGGCCGCCGACGCGCGTTGCGTGGCGGTGGGGGAGACCGGCATCGATACGTACTGGCTCAAACACGACGCGGAGCGCACCGCACCCCTGGAGGTGCAGGAGGAAGCGTTTCGCTGGCACATCGACCTGGCCTGCGAGTCGGGCAAGGCGCTGATGATCCACAACCGCGAAGGCGACGAGGAGATGATGCGGATTCTCGACGACGCCCCGCGCCCCGAACACGTCATTTTGCACTGCTTCTCCTCGCCACTGGACGTTGCACGCGAGGCGATCGAGCGTGGCTACGTGCTGAGCTTCGCCGGCAACGTCACGTTCAAGCGCAACGAGGAACTGCGCGAAGCCGCCCGCTTGGCACCTGCCGGCCAGTTGTTGGTGGAGACGGACGCGCCGTACATGACGCCGGAGCCGTTCCGCGGCGCGCGCAACGAGCCATCGCTTATCGGCCACACCGCGAAGGTATTGGCCGAAGTCCGCGACATGGATGTGGCCGATGTGGCACGTGATATCAGTGAGACGTTTTCACGCGTCTACGGGGTGTGACCTGGAACATTAGTGCGCGTCGGTCCTTGTGTCCCGGCGGGCGTTACCGTATTGTTACCGAAGTTGCTTTACGTTAACCCCTCGGAGGAAGCGCGAATGTCTCGTCAGATCAAGCGGATCAACCCGAAGAACTCCGCCGCAAAACGCGTCGCCGTCGGCACTGTCGCCGGCGCCGTGCTCGTCGGTGGCGCGGGCACCGCGCTGGCCTCCCAGAAGCAAATCACCGTGGATGTCAACGGTGAGGAAACCAACGTCCGCACCTACGCCGCCGACGTCGCAGGCGTACTGCAGTCCGCGGGCGTTGACGTTGACCCGCAGGACCTTGTCTACCCAGCGCCGGGGGAGAAGATCTCGCGTGGCGATACCGTCACCGTGCGCACCGCCAAGCCGGTCGCCGTTGTCGTCGACGGTGTTGCCCAGCAGATCACCTCGACCGCCAGTACCGTCGGCGAACTGCTCGAGGAAGCCGGCGTTACCTCCGCCGCGGGCGTGGACATCGACCGCGACGAGACGGTCACCGAAGGCCTCAACGTGGACGTGACCACCCCGAAGATCGTGGCACTTCGCGACGGCGGCAACCTCACCTACGTCTCCGCCGCCGCCAAAACCGTCGGCGACCTGCTGTCGGCGCGTGGCGTCACCTTCGATAGCGACGACCGTTTGAACCATGCGCTCGCCGATGCCATCGTGCCCGGCATGGAAATCGTCCTCGACCGCGTCAACACCATCGACCGCCCAGAGACCGTCGCGGTGGAAGAACCCGCCGAATACATTGACGACGACACCCTCGACGAAGGCACCGAAGAAGTCCGCGAAGAAGGCGTGCAGGGCGAAAAGCAGATCATCCACCGCACCGTGACCGTCAACGGTGTTGTCGAATCCGAAGGCGTTGCCGAGGAGAAGGAAACCAAGAAGGGCAAGCCCGCCGTCATCGCGCGTGGCACCAAGCAGACGGGCAACACCGGCGCGGCAGCCCCTGCCGTGGCTAACGGTTCCGTCTGGGATGCGATCGCAGCCTGCGAATCCGGCGGCAACTGGTCCATCAACACCGGCAACGGCTACCACGGTGGCCTGCAGTTCAACCCGGGCACCTGGGCAGCCTACGGCGGCACCGCCTTCGCGCCGACCGCCGACCTGGCCACCCGCGAACAGCAGATCGCCATCGCCGAGCGCACCCAGGCCGCCCAAGGTTGGGGCGCATGGCCTGCCTGCACCGCCCGTCTGGGCCTGCGCTAAATGGCCGGCGCGCAACTGCTCGGCCCGGCCGAGATCCGCGAACTCGCGGCAGAACTCGACGTCACGCCCACAAAGAAGCTGGGGCAGAACTTTCTGCACGACCCGAACACCGTGCGCATGATCGTCGGCGCCGCAGAGCTTTCGCCTGACGACGTCGTCGTGGAGGTCGGCCCAGGCCTGGGATCACTCACGCTCGGACTCGTCGATACGGTCTCGCGGGTCGTCGCGCTTGAAATCGACCCACGTCTCGCGGGACGGCTGCCGGCAACCGTTCAGGCGCGTGCGCCCGAGTACGCCGAGCGCCTCACCGTGATCACCACCGACGCGCTGAAGGTGCGCCGCGACGACCTCGACGTCGAACCGACAGCGCTGGTAGCCAACCTGCCGTACAACGTCTCCGTGCCAGTGCTGTTGCACCTGCTGGAGGAGTTCCCCACAATCAAGCGCGTGCTGGTCATGGTGCAAAAAGAAGTCGCCGACCGCCTCGCTGCCGTGCCAGGCTCCAAGATCTACGGCGTGCCCAGTGTGAAGGCCGCGTTCTACGGGGACGTCTCGCGCGCCGGCACCATCGGCAAACACGTCTTCTGGCCGGCCCCGAACATCGAATCTGGGCTCGTGCGCATCGACGTCAACGACGACAACCCGCGCGAACTGCGCGAGCGTATCTTCCCGATCGTGGACGCCGCCTTCGCGCAACGCCGCAAGACGCTTCGCTCCACACTCGCGGGCATCTACGGCTCGCCCGCAAACGCCGAAGCAGCTTTGCGCGCAGCGGGAATCGACCCAGGCCTGCGTGGTGAAAAACTTACCGTGGCCGACTTTGTACAGTTAGGCCATGCGTAAGTACGTCGCCTCCGCACCAGGCAAGGTCAACCTCCACCTCGGAGTAGGGGAGGCCCGCGCCGACGGCTATCACGACCTGGTCAGCGTCTTCCACGCCGTGGACCGCCGCGAAGTGGTCACGCTCGTCGCCTCCGACACGCTCACCGAGGGCCCCATCGTGCGCTCCATGCGGACCACGTTTTACGTCGACGAGCCGGAAGAGAGCATCGACGGGCCAACCAACCTGGCGTGGCGCGCGGTCAACGCAGTTGCTGAGCGTGCCGGGATCGCCCTTCCGGAGGTCCACATCGAGGTGGCCAAGCACGTCTTCGTCGCTGGCGGGATGGCGGGCGGTTCCGCCGACGCTGCCGCTGCACTGGTCGCCGCGAACGCGCTCGTGGCTGATCACGGCGAGCCGCTTACGGCTGAGACGTTGCACGAGTTGGCAGCGTCGCTCGGCGCTGACGTGCCATTTTCGCTCATGGGCGGCACAGCACTCGGCACCGGCCGGGGAGATGAACTCGTCGAAATGCTGTCGCGCGGCCGTTTGAACTGGGTGTTCGTCAACCCCAAGGTGGGTATTTCCACCGGCGGAGCATTTTCGCTTCTCGACGACCTGCGTCACGGCAACCCAGCCCTCGTCCCACACCTCAACACCGCAGGCCTGTCCCAGGCGTTGACCTCGGGCGACGCGGCGCGGGTGGCAGAGGCGCTGCACAACGACCTCGACGCGGCAGCGCTGTCGATGCGCCCGCAACTCAAGCGGCTTATCGACGCTGCCAACGAAGCAGGCCTGCGCGCCATGGTGTCCGGCTCCGGGCCCACGGTCGCGGTGCTGTGCGAAAGCCTCGAGCACGCCCAATGGGTCGCCGAACACTTGGCGGAGCGATTCGAGGGCTACGAGATCTTCGTCGCCGAAGGACCCGACCACGGCGCGGTGCTCGAGACCGCCGATTAGGCAGGGTGCGTAGACTATGCACCCGATATGGCTAACCTGATCAACCTTGAAAACGTCTCCAAAACGTGGGGGCTGAAAACCCTGCTCGACGGTGTCTCCCTCGGCGTGCAAACCAACGACCGCATCGGCATCGTCGGCGTCAACGGCGGCGGCAAAACCACCCTGCTTGAAGTGCTCACCGGCATCGAAGCGCCCGACGCGGGCCGCGTCTCCCACAACTCGGGCCTGCGCATGGCAGTGGTCACCCAGCGTTTCGACCTCGACGAGACCCTCACCGTCGGCCAAGCCGTCGTCGAACCGCTCGGCCTGCAGACCTACGAGTGGGCCTCGAACGCCAAGGTTCGCGAGGTCCTTCAAGGCACCGGCGTGGCCGAGCTCGGCCTGGACACCCCGGTAGGCAACCTCTCTGGTGGCGAGCGTCGCCGCGTGAACCTCGCCGCGGCACTCGTGCAGGACCTCGACCTGGTCGTGCTCGACGAGCCAACCAACCACCTTGACGTCGAAGGCGTGCAGTGGCTCGCTGACCATTTGTTGTCGCGCAAGGTGGCGGTGGTCGTCGTCACGCACGATCGCTGGTTCCTCGACACCGTGGCCACCCTGACCTGGGAAGTCCACGACGGCACCGTCGATGTCTACGAAGGTGGCTACAACGACTGGACCTTCGCGCGCGCCGAACGTGCCCGCCAGGCCGACGCCATCGAGCAGCGCCGCCAAAACCTCGCCCGCAAGGAACTCGCGTGGCTACGCCGCGGCGCACCCGCACGCACATCGAAGCCGCGCTACCGCATCGAAGCCGCAGAAGCCCTGATCAAAGACGTCCCGCCGCCGCGCGACACCGTCGAACTCATGGCGTTTTCCAAGCAACGCCAAGGCCGTGTCGTCATCGAACTCGAAGACGCACGCATCGACGCCCCCGACGGCCGCACACTCGTCGACCACCTCACCTGGCGCCTCGCACCCGGAGAGCGCATCGGCCTTGTCGGCGTGAACGGCTCCGGCAAAACCACCCTCCTGCGCACCCTCGCCGGCGAATACCCACTCGCCGCCGGTAAACGCATCGAAGGCCAAACCGCACGCATCGGCTGGCTGCGCCAAGAACTCGACGACCTCGACCCGGAACGCCGCGTCATCGACGCCGTCGAAGACGTGGCCACCTACATCCAATTCGGCAAACGCGAAATGTCCGCCTCCCAACTCGCCGAACGCCTCGGCTTCTCCCCGAAACGCCAACGCACCCCCGTGCGCGACCTCTCCGGCGGCGAACGCCGTCGCCTCCAACTCACGCGCGTGCTCATGGCCGAGCCGAACATCTTGCTTCTCGACGAGCCCACCAACGACCTCGACATCGACACCCTCCAAGAGTTAGAAAACCTCCTCGACTCCTGGCCAGGCACGCTCGTGGTGATCTCCCACGACCGCTACCTCATCGAACGCATCGCGGACACCACCTACGCCCTGTTCGGCGACGGCACCTTAACCAACCTGCCCGGCGGCATCCAGCAGTACCTGGACCGCCGCGCCGCCGAAGCCACAGACGCAGGCCCGCTCGATTTGGGGGACCGGGGGCAGGAGGTCGTCGACAAGCAAAAGGGTCTCAGTTCGCAGGAAGAGCGCGAGATCCAAAAGCAGATGAAGTCTCTGGAGCGCAAGATCGCGAAGGAAAGCGAGCGGGCAGAAGCACTCGAAGCCGAGATCACCGCACTGTCCGAGGCCGGCGACTTCGACGCCATCGGCGCCAAAACCAAAGAACTCAACGCCGCCAAAGACACCCGCGAGGAACTCGAAATGGAATGGCTCGAACTCGGCGAGCAGCTTGAAAGCTAACTCCGCGTAGGGTGGGGCGCATGATTCTGATCAACGTACGATTCAAGCCCCTGCCCGAACACGTCGAGAACTTCCGCGAACTGGTCAAAGACTTCACCGACGCCTCCCGCGCCGAAGAAGGCAACATCTTCTTCGACTGGTACCGCAACGAAGACAACCCCGACGAATACCTGCTCATCGAAGCATTCCACGACGACGCCGCCGAAGCCCACGTCAACTCCGACCACTTCAAGGCAGCACAGGAATTCTTCCCAACGATCCTGAAGGAAACCCCGACCATCATCAACACCCTCATCGAAGGCAAAACCGAATGGGACAAGATGGCGGAATTCAAGGTCAATTAGGGGTAACCCGGGTGTGACGACGTGTGACGAGGTGTCACCCAGGGCGCTTTTATGCCCTAATATCACCCACGTCACATTCCCGTCATTGAAAGGAGTGCCCCCGTGACCGCTCCAAACCCCAACACCGGCGGCTCAACCGCAGCCGACGTACCCACCAAGCCGCCAGCAGCGGCACGCAGCATCGGCCCCATGGTCGGCGCCATCTTCCTGATGGCCACCTCCGCCATCGGGCCGGGCTTCCTCACCCAAACCTCCGTCTTCACGGTCCAGATGGGCGCGGCGTTCGCGTTCGCCATCCTGCTGTCCATCATCGTGGACATCGTCATCCAATTGAACGTCTGGCGCATCCTCGGCGTTTCCGGCCTGCGCGCCAGCGAACTTGCCAACGCCGTACTGCCGGGCCTCGGCTGGTTTTTGGCCATCCTCGTCGGCATCGGCGGACTCGTCTTTAACATCGGCAACATTGCCGGCACCGGCCTCGGCGTCCAAGCGCTTACCGGCGACACCGTCGACCCGAAGATCGGTGGCGCCATCTCCGCCATCATCGCCATCTGCGTGTTCCTCTGGAAGCGCGCGGGTGCCGCCCTCGACGTCCTCGTCGGCATCCTCGGCGCACTGATGATCCTGCTCATGCTCTACGTCGCCATCTCCTCAAACCCGCCAGTGGCTGAGGCGATGCGCCAATCCGTCGCCCCGGACGCCGTGGACTTCAAGGTGATCACCACACTCATCGGCGGTTCCGTCGGCGGCTACATCGTGTTCGCCGGCGTGCACAGGATTATCGACGCCGGCCACACCGGCCCCGAAAACCTCGACTACATCTCCCGCTCCTCGGTCACCGGCATCATCGTCACCGGCATCATGCGCGTGCTGCTGTTCCTCGCGGTGCTGGGTGTCGTCGCAACGGGCGTTGCTCTGTCTAAGGACAACACCGCCGCAGACGTCTTCTACCAAGCCGCAGGCGACATCGGCCGTCGCATGTTCGGCCTCGTCCTGTGGGCTGCGGGCCTGTCCTCGGTCATCGGCGCATCGTTCACCTCGATCTCGTTTTTGACCAAGCAGGGTTTCGACCCGAAGAAGCGCGGCTGGCTCACGGTCGGCTTCATCGTCATCTCCACCGTTATCTACCTGTTCGTTGGCTCTGCACCGCAGAAGCTCCTCATCTTCGCAGGCGCCTTCAACGGTCTGATCCTGCCGATCGGTTTCGCCGTCGTCCTCTACGTCGGTTTCTTCCGCAAGGACCTGCTGCGTGGCTACAAGCCGCCGATGTGGATGCTGGTCCTTGGCGCCATCACGCTTGTCGGTTGCGCTTGGATGGGTTGGAGCTCCATCAGCACCTTGCCCACACTGTGGGCGTAGTCTGAAGGGCATGCAGCCTGCCTCTATGACCCCAGCGCAAGCCCGCGCGTTGTTCCGCACCACCGATGTGCCGACGACGGCGGGCTTTTCCGCTGGTTACGCCCAAGCCAACCTGATCGCGCTGGATAAGAAGTACGCATTCGATTTCTTGCTGTTCGCGCAGCGCAACCCGAAGCCGTGTCCGATCCTGGGGGTGTTGGAGCCGGGGCAGGTGGAGTCGTCGCTACTCGCGGGTGGCGATATTCGCACCGACATTCCCGCCTACCGCGTGTTCAAGGACGGCTCGCTTATCGACGAGCCCCTCAACGCCACCGAATACTGGACCGACAACACCGTCGCGTTCCTTATCGGCTGCTCGTTCACCTTCGAGGCGGCCCTGCTGGACAACGGGGTGCCCGTGGCGCACATCGAGCAGGGGCGCAACGTGCCGATGTATATGACCAACATCGACTGCGAGCCAGCCGGCGTGTTCTCCGGCAAGATGGTCGTCTCCATGCGGCCGATTCCTGCGTCGCAGGTGGCTGATGCGGTGCGGATCACGTCGCGCTACCCAGCCGTGCATGGTGCGCCCGTGCACGTGGGGGATCCGGCCGCAATTGGTATCGCTGATCTCGGTTCGCCGGACTTCGGCTCCGCCGTGGACATCCCGGCAGGGACCGTGCCGGTGTTCTGGGCGTGTGGGGTCACGCCGCAGTCGATTGTGATGTCGTCGAAGCCCGATCTGGCAATCTGTCACGCGCCGGGCAAGATGCTCGTCACCGACGCCCGCGACCTCGCCTACCAGGTGCCTTAGGGGTTATCCACAGGAGCGAATTCGCAAATTTCACAG
>NZ_KV826397.1:0-737 GCF_001835905.1 Corynebacterium sp. HMSC034E11 | reverse complement strand
TAGAGACGCTGGCTGACTTCGACCTTGAGGTTGCACTCGCCTCGGGCTTCGCTCCGGATCGTGCGCGTGCCTGGTCGCGGCTGCGCGACGTGTACTTCGGGCGCACCAAGTTCACGCGCAAACAGGCGGTGGCCGCTACGCGGGCTCGGGGTTTCTCCCTCGACGAGCTGGCTCTGATCGAGCGACGCATCGCACCGGTGAAAGATGCCTCCCAGCGGTGGGCACTGCGCCTTGCCCTGCTTGAGGTCGAAGGTGGCTACCGGGCGATTGAGGCTGCAGCCCGTACGTTGGTGCCGGCGGATAAGACACCGGCGGTGGATGCGGCGAAGTTCGGGCCGTCACGAAACGGCAAACGTACCCTGCACTTAACCTATGACGAGCGAGAAATTTCCGATATGGAGCACGCTGGTCGGTTAGGGATTGATCAGGATCGTCCGGCTGCACCCCAGATTGCCGAGAACCTCATTGGGATCTTCTTCGGCGAGGGCAAGGTCGCAACCGCAGCGCCTCGCCCGACGGTGTTGGTGCCGCTGCCGGATTACCTGCGCATCTTGGATGGCAATGGTGATGATGTGCTGTTGGCCATGACCGATGGCACCACCATGACGGGTGCGGAGTTTTTGGCCTCCCAGTTCGGTGATGCGTTAGAGGTGGCGGCGTTTCATCCGCAGGCCGGTGCGGTGAACTTGTATCGCACGCAGCGTTTGGCGAATCAGAAGCAGCGTGATTTGGCCAAG
>NZ_KV826396.1:0-247 GCF_001835905.1 Corynebacterium sp. HMSC034E11 | reverse complement strand
CCGGAGCGTCCGGCTTATCAACCGTAACGGTGACGTCAACGTTGTCCTTCGAACCATCCGGGTAAGTCACCTCAACCGGAACAGTGATCTTGTCACCCGGGTTCGCATCCTCCGGAACCTTAACGGTGATGGAACCATCCTCGTTAACGGTCACACCCTCAGGAGCACCCTCGCCCTTATCGAACTTCGTGCCCTCCGGCGGAGTGGTCTCCTTGCCGTCCTTATCCTTAAAGACCGGCTTGTCAAC
>NZ_KV826395.1:0-5356 GCF_001835905.1 Corynebacterium sp. HMSC034E11 | reverse complement strand
CAACCGGCTTCGGCGTGCCATCAACCGTGGTCTTCTGGCCAACAGGCAGCGGAACGCGGTCGGTGACCTTGTACTCCTTGTTGTTGTGATCCACCAAGGTGTACGTCACGGTGACGTTTGGCGTGTCCTCATCAGCCTCGACTTCCTCAGTCGGAGTACCGGTGATCTTTCCGTTTTTCTCATCGAAGTCCAGACCTGCAGGAAGGTTAGCAACCTCAAGCGAGCCGTCCTTCACCTTGAGCTTGTGCGGGTGACTCTCAAAGCCGGTCGGCACAACTTGCTGCTCATACTCGGTATTGATCGTTGCAGCCTTCAGCGGCGAATCCGTGACGGTCAGCAGGGTCGGCACGCGATCGTGCTGGACTTCCTCAACATCAACCGTTTCGGTCTTGATGACGCGCTTGTCCTCAGGAGCCGACGGGTCCATGAACTTCGGATTGCCGTCTTCGTCGAGAACCGGACGTTCTTCCTTCACCGTGACCTTGACGTCACGCGTCACGATCACCTCAGAGGTGCCCGGCGTCGTCGGCGTACCAGAGATCTTGCCGGTCTCTGGGTCGAACGTCAGCCCTTCAGGAAGACCATCGACCTTGTAGGTCGGCTTAGCGCCTTCAACCTTGTTCTCCGGCTCATTCGGCAGTACGGACAGTGCATCAAACTCTTTGTACTCGTCCTTCACCGAACCGAACGGAAGAACAACCGGAACGACAACGGTGAACGAGTCAGCGGCCAGCACCGTGTTCTCGCCAGTGACGAACTCAGCGGTGAAGATGTCGCCCGTCTCAGCGTCCTCCGGAACGGTGATGGTGCAGGCGTTGGCATCAGCAACGCTACCGATGTTGTCGCAGGTCTTGACGACCTTGCCGTTCTTCTTCCAAACAACCTTGTTTGGCGTCACCGGGAACGGGCCGGTCACATTCAGCTTCGCGGTATCGCCGATATCAGCCGGCTTGTCCGTCATGTTGAAGTTCGTGATATCCAACTTCACATCATGGCGCGGCACCAACGCGAAGTTCACGTTGTACCACATCGGATTCTGCACAAAGTTTTCAGCAGCAATAGGCGCAGGGTTACGCGTGCCGTTGTTCTTCGGCGAGTTAAACAGCGGAACACGCCATGCAGAGTAAGCGCTCGGAATCTTGCCATCAGCAGTCTCTACATGCGCGTACAGGTACTTCTTCGTGTCATTCGTGAGAGTTCCCTCAGGGAACTTCACCGAGTAGTACCCATCTTCACCAACCTTCGAGCGCACCGTCGCTGCAATGTACTCCGGGTGCTCAGTGAGGAGCTTCTTCGCAGCGGCCAGCTTCTGCGCCTCAGGCAACGTGTCAACTGCCTCTGCATATGCGCCGATGCCCTCCTGGGTCAGCACACTCATGACCACGTACATGTCCTTAGCCGGGACATCGCCGGTGCCGTTTGGGCCGTTGAGACGAGCGTCCTTCGTCTCGTGCCAGACCTTGCCGCCCACATGACCCTTCATCGCAGAATTTGTGGCCTGCCGCGGGACAGTCTCATCCGTATCCGCAATCCAATCAGCCTTCGGCTTATGCATGTACGGCACATCACGATCAGCCTGCATCAGCACAGCAGTGCGCTGCATGTTCGTGCCGATGGTGTTCCATGCACCCTGCTGGTCAGCACCCATGGAGTTGCGGTATGCGCCTGGGAAGAAGCCGCCGACCTGGCGGAACGGGTAGACGGTGAAGCCGTTGCGCTCGTCAACAAACGGGTCGATCCACAGACGGTAGTACTGATTCGTGGAAGCCTTGTACGTGTGCTTCTTCCCGTGGTGGTCAATCCACGGCTCACGGAGATCGAACACATAGGAGCCCGGACCAGCCTGCGAGGTGTTACTCTTGCTGAGCTGGTCAGAGGTGCGGGCAACGTACACCGGCGAAACGGCACCATCCTTATCGATCCACTGCATGTAGACCTTCGTGCCTTCCGGAACAGCCTGCTGGCCACCGTCGGTCGGGCTGAAGCCGTAGCCATCGTCAATAAACGCGCGACCAGACAGGGTCGACTTGGCATTCGTCATGCCAGTAGCGCTCTTGACGTAGCCGTTCGCAATGCCGTCGGCGACAATCGCACCGTTTTCCTCAGTGGCCGGCGCCTGGGAGACAGCAGCAGTTTCCTCCTGCGCAAACGCGACCGGCTGAGCGAACGGAGCAACCAGCGCAAATGACAGCGCAGCCGCGGCTACGGACGTGCCGCGACGGCGGCCAATGTGACGTTTATTCATTAATTTCCCTCCAGAAAGGATTAGCGTCAAAGGTTCACGACCCTGACGAGCAAACAAAACACACCTACTAACAGGGCCTACGAACACCACCGTAGAGAACCTGACAGGAGGCGGCAAAGGTCCCTCAAGCCACCCAACAGCTGTTCACATCCTGAGGAAAATTATTGACACTCGCCACTAAAAGCGCTGGCCATTGCTGTTGTACGGCCGTAAAATACTACCTGTGACACAGCTAAGGAAGCCGAGATAGTGGGGCGGACGGACCACGCAAGCACACTTCCAGCAGTTTCCGTAGTTGTCTACAGATTTGAGCAACATCCAGCACCTTTAGCCAGTTGCCAGCTTAGGAAAATCTAAACCTTTCACCGCCACCCCATAACGGGGTTAATGAGTGACGTTTTAATGGTCACGTGTAAAGACGGCGAAAACGTAAAACGCCTGTGATGGGAAGAATCCACCACAGGCGTCGAGCCGGAGAGGCAGCCTAGAACGGCAACTTGAACTGCTCGCCGTTCTTGAACCACCAGCCGAACAGGGCGGTGAGGGCGCCGAGGATTACCAAGGCAGCGCCGGCGATCGCGCCGCCGTTCGCGGAGGAGCCATCAGACGGCTTCCCTGCCGAATCCGAAGGGTTCGCGGTCTCCACCGGGCCGCGGGTCTGGGTCACCGGGGCGGGCGCCGGCTTCGGCGTCGGCGTCACGGTGACGGTCTCCTTCGGGGTAGGCGCAGGCGACGGCGCCGACGTGGTCGGGGCCGGCGGCTGCACAACCGGGCGCAGCACCTGCTCGACCTTCTTCTGCTCCTCCTTGTTCACGTCTGCGGACGGGAGGTCCTTAAGTACCTTTTCGGCTTCCTGCTTGGTTAGGTCGAGGACGGGGACGCGGAAGGTCTCGTCGAACACGGTCTCGCCGTTCTGGTTCTTCACCGACAGCTCGACAGGCGTGTTCGGGCCCTTCACCCCGGCGAGGTCCTGCATCGGGATGGCGAGGTCGCCGGCGTAGTTGTCCTTATCCGCGATGCCAGCCAGGGCAATGTCCTTGTGTGCGGACTGGCCGTTGCCCCAACGGGCTTCCACGGTGAAGGTGTGGGCGTCGATGCCCTTGTTTTCCACGCGGACGTTCAAGGCGTTGTTGGGGCGGTGGAGAACGATACCGTTGTGGGCGTCGTCGATAAGCAATGCCCCTGCTTTGAGATTGTTATCGGCAGCGGCGAGCACCGCGAGCTCGTAGACAGTCAGGTCCTCCTCCGCCAACTGATCGTGCTCGTGCGTGACGCCAATGATGCCGTCAGCCTTGCCGATGTAGTTGGAACGCAGCACCAGATTCTTCCAGTCCGCGGGGATGGTGGACTGACCAACGAAGCAGAACTGATCCTTCAGACCCTCCGGGCACTTGTCGTAGAAGTTCTTGCCCGAGTTCAGCGCGTGGCCGTCCGCCTTCGTCTCCTCGGCGGAAATGCCGGCATGGCCAAGCCAGCAGACCCAGGCCCGTGGTGTTGCGGTAATCGCGCCCCACCACAGAAAAACCCGATTGCTAAAGCTAATCACCCCGCCCACCGATTGGTGAGCGGGGCGATCGTTAGCGCTTATCTTCAGCCTACGAGAGACTCAAGACTTAACTAATTCGTCGGCTTTGCCGGAGTAGTCGGCTTCTCCTCCTTGGAGGAACCAGCGTAGGTCTTGCCGGAAGAACCCTTCAGTTCGAGGTCCTTCACGGAAGAGCCGCCACCGTTCGGGGAGCAGTTGTCGTAGATGATCGTGCCGGCGAGGATGCCAGCGGCGATCAGAGCCAGACCACCTGCAACCGTTGCGAGGTCAGTGCCGTACTGGCCCAGCTTCGCGTTAATTGCGTCCACCTGGGTAGCCAGCTGCGGGTTGAAGATACCCAGCTGCTGCTGGATCTGGGTGTTGGCGTTCTGGATCTGAGCATTCGCCTGAGCAGCGAAGTCAGACAGACCCGGGATCTCCAACTGGGTAGCCAGACCAAGCGGCAGAAGCGCGATCAGCGGCAGACCGAAGCCGACGGAGGTAGCGACACACTTACCGGTGTCGATGCCGACGGTTGCCTCAGTGCGGTTCTCATCGCCATCTTCAACGATGACCTTCTGACCCGGCTTCAGGTCGACGTCAGACGGGACCTCGATCTCCCACTTGCCGTTCTTATCGGTCGTGGTCTCGATGACCTTACCGTTCGGCAGCGTGACCTTGATCGTCTCGTTCGGACGGTCGCCCGTACCGGTGATGGTCTTATCGCCCGGCTTGATCGGGTTGACCTTCGGAGCGGTGTTGTCCTTGGTCTTGTCGCCCTCGTCGACGCCAGCCGGGTTGGTGCCACCCTCGATCTCTTCACGGTTCGTCTTACCGTCACCGTCGAAGTCGCCTTCCGGAAGCAGCAGGGACTTGCCGTCCTTGCCGACCAGGTCGAAGTCAGCGGTTGCGTTGTCCTCAGAACCATTCGGGTAGGTGAACTTAACATCCACAGAAGGCTTCGCGAACGGGGTGAAGATCTTCACGAATTCATCCCAACGCTTACCCTTCTTCTGCTTCTGGATCTCCGGCAGCTTCTCAGCGATCTTCTCGTCGACCTTCTCGTAAGAAGGAGCCTTCGCCGTGACGACGCCATCCTCACCAGGCTTAACGACGTCCCCATCCTTCGGACCGAACTCCCAGTCCTCGGAGCCCTCGGACTCGGTACCGGTGGCCTTGGTGCCCTCCGGAGCCTTACCGTTTTCACCAAACGGATTCTTCGAAGACTCCTTCTTACCAGCCTCAACCTTCGTCGGCTCACCGTAGTCCGGATCAACGATCTTCACATCGATCTTACCGATCTCTTCGGCGTTTTCGCCTTCGCCCTTGGAGACGATGACCCTGGCATCCTGCGGGTCAGTACCCTCCGGCACCGTCACCTTGACGTTGCCGTCCTTATCGACCTCGACCTCGGAGCCCGGGATCTTATTGCCGTCCTTATCGACGAGCTTGCCGGTCTCATAACCAGTCGGGTTCTCAACCTTGCCAACGGTGTGCGGCTCGTTGTTAGCCGGAACCGTGGTGTTGGTCTCCGTGACCGACGGGGCAGGCGCCGGAGCGTCCGGCTTATCAACCGTAACGGTGAC
>NZ_KV826394.1:436585-466262 GCF_001835905.1 Corynebacterium sp. HMSC034E11 | reverse complement strand
ACACCAAACACCTCATGCACCAAACTGGAGGTGACCATGACGACCATCACCAGCTAACCGCATAATCCAAACCCCGAACTTCATACCGAGCCGAAAGCACAAACGGCTACACCACTAGACGGGACTTGACCTTCGCCGAATCAGGTTAGGGACTTTTTCATGCGCAAGGCCAGCGTTCCAAGCGGCCCAGACGAACTAAACAAACGTGCTGGGGCGAGAGAATCTCCCTGCCTTCCCCGGTACCAATTACCCGGAATACGGTAGTACCGGCTCTTCGGAACAGCGGTACCAAAAGCCTGCATCTGACAGGTAGCGCTTGACGAGGACGTCGCCATACCAGAGCAGATCGGCGAGGTATTTCAATGGGCAGCCGAGCGAAAGGACAGAGGCGTGGCGTTCAGCGTTCCCGCCTTCGAGGTGTGGCTGCTTCTTCACTACGCCGAAGCAAAGGGGCTGCGCTCCCAGAAAGATGTTGAAGCGGCGCTGAAAACGCATTGGCCAACCTTCACTAAAACCTCGAAGCCGAAGTTCACGATGGACCAGATACAGCAAGCGGTATCACGGGCTAGCCACAAAGTAGGCACTGAGTACGCATCGATCGAGGAGTTTGATGAGCAGGTTGGCCGTCATGCATCCGTCACCACGGTGCACCTGCTTGTGCAGCTCCTTTTGGCATCGCTTTACGGGAAGTAGGCGCCGCCAGCCGATTATGCGCGTTTGAAGCCGTCCCAAAACGCTTGCCACATCGTTGTTGGGCGTGAGCGCATCTCCTCGTCGAGGGCATCGCGCACCGCTTGGCGGGGGTCGGTGGTTCGCTCGTGGGCGGGTTCATTTGGCAACGCGTGAGGTTCGCATTTGTGGTTGTTACGAGCACCCCAGTTTCTATCTGCCACAATGTATCACCTCTTACTCATGGTCTTAAAGGAAACGGTGGCGGGTGCGTGGTTCGTTGTGCAGTTCATCGCACCACGCGAAGTGTTGGGCGGGACGGGGCGCTGGTTGCCGAGGCAGCGCTCGAGACCGTGTGGGGGTGGGCGCTGAGCATGAGGACGTGCAGGTCCTGTGGCGGTAGCTGAGTTTCGCCGGCGATGCTCGTGATGCTGGCGCCACCTTCGGGGGAAAGCACGTAATCGAATACGCGGGAGCGTTCGTATTGCAGTGTGCTGCCGGGCTCGTCGGTGCGGAAACCGCGCGCGGAGAGGGTGGTCAGGTGGAGGTGATATTCCCGCTCGCTGAGCTTGCCGTGCTGGTACGCGGCGCGAAGCATGGCCATGGCTGACACTTTCAACGCGGTTTTGAGGCGGAGGATGTCATCGAGGCTCGAGTGCAGCCGGAGGTGCGCGTGAACTATGCCGGGCGGGATGAGGAAGTCGGCAGCGAACTGGTTGGCCTCATCCTCTTCGCGTGCTCCGCTGCGTGGTTCGTCACTGCTGTGGAGTAGCAGGTGACCCAACTCGTGCGCGAGATCGAAGCGGGCGCCTTCGGGCGTGCGGCGCCGGGCGAGGAAGATAAACGGCTGCACGCCGTCCCACATGGAAAATGCATCCACCGCAGAGGCTGCCGGTGGTAGGCCCATGACGGCGATGCCGCACGACTCGGCGAGCTGAACTGAGTTTGGAACTGGTCTATCGCCGAGCTGCCAGATCGTACGCGCGTGGCAGGCTGCCTCCGCAGGCGTAAATCCGGTCAGATCCGGGAGGTTGGGTTCTGGGAAGTTGAAGTTGCTGCGAAGCCACGCCAAGAGCGTGCCGGCGTTTGCCCCGGATGCGATTGCAACGCTTTTCTGCCGCTGCGTTGCGCGGCTGCCGGCTCGAAAGAGTGTGGCGTCCATCGATGGGACTTCGAGTTCCTCGGAGAGGAAGTAGCCGTCGGTAAAGCCGAGTGCTGATTCAAGGCGCTTGAGTAGTGCCTCTGTGCGGGAAGGCGGTGGCCCCTCGTTCTCCCAGCGAGAAAGGGTTGCCGGGGCAATGTCGAGATCTGCAGCCAGCTCCGCTTTTGTGAGGCCTCGGCGCAGTCGCGCGACCGTAATTCGGGACGGCGAGATGCGGGCGGAGTTAGTCTCCGCTTGCTCGCGAGATTGTGAAATCAATGTCATCGTCCTCGGTCCCGAAAAGATCTGGCTGTGTCATAGCGAAATCCGGATGAATCGGCTTGAACAGAACTCTAACGTCCCATGCTTCGACTTCTCCGTCTTTGGAGATCGACGCCGGACGAGAGAATTCGCTCCGGAGTTCCTGGTGTTCCTCATCATAAAAGTACAGAAGTAGCCATTCACCTGGCGGGGGAGTGTGGCGGGCGTCAAGCGAATGAGCTGCAGGCGTAAAAACACCAAGTCCTATCTGTAGCTGGTTAGAGGCGTTGACCGACTGGATAGTGGAAACCCCTTTTCTTCGCGCCAAACCTGGTGCAGCGTCTCGGAGTCCGGTAGCTGAATTACCAGCGGCTGCGACGAACTTCATTTGGTTATCAACGTGGACTAGCAGCGGGCGGTTGTCCGGATTTGCTAACTTCCAGTTGTTGCCTTCGCAGTGGAACTTTCGGATGGCGAAGTTGGTCTCGGACCACTGGTAGAACCCAGGGGCAGTAACGGGATGGTAGATCTGGCAGTTTCGTCGCTGCGCTAGCCCCTCGGTGAGGGCAGTGGCTAGATAGTCAGCGTCGATGTCGCGTTTTGCGAGGTAGCCTTTCGCCTCGTTGGGCGGAATGATGGTCGTGTTCTCGGTGGGGGATGGCATGGTCATGGTGGCTCCTTCCAGCCTGGTTGGGTTTGGACCTGAAAGTAGCGCACGGTGTGGACATTCCCGTCGGCGATTAGAACAAGTGTTCTGGCAGGAAGCTGTGGTTAACCAGGCGGAAGAACCCGGGAAATCCCGGGAGGCAGGCTCGCCCCTAGATATACCTCGTAACCCAGACGGGGAATTCAAGGTGCTCCGCGGCGAGCGGTACTTCCAAAAAGTTTGGGATCTGCCAGTCGGGCACGCGTATGTGGAACTGATTGACTACGCGGACAACAACCGTTGCGACACGGTGTATTACCGGTAGGTCGCTCGTCGCAAAGCAAAAGCGCTGGGCATAACACCCAGCGCTTAATGTCGTGCGGTACTGACTATACCTCGTAGCCCATCGGGGAGCCGGGGCCGAGCGGGATGCCGGCGAAGTACCAGATCATGAAGAAGATGAACCAGCCTGCCAGCATGCACAGCGAGTATGGCAGGGCGAGCGACATCAGGGTGCCCACGCCGGCCTTCTTGTAGTACTTCTGCAGGAACGTCAGGGCGAGTGCGAAGTAGGGCGACATTGGGGTGATGATGTTCGACGGGGAGTCACCGATACGGAACAGCATCTGGGTGACCTCGGGGGAGACGTTGACGTACATCATCATCGGCACCACCACCGGCGCCATCAGCGCCCACTGGGCAGAGCCGGAAGTGATGAACAGGTTGATCAGCGCCACCATCACCACAAACGCGAGGAACAGCACCGCGTTCGGCAGATCCCACGCCTGCAGCAGCTCCGCGCCCTTGATGGCGGTCCAGGGGCCCAGGTTGGACCACTGGAAGTACGCCAGGAACTGGGCGACGGCGAAGAACAGCACCAGGATCGGCAGCATGGACTCTAAGCCCTTGGCCATGAACTTCGGCAGATCCGCGGCCTCCTTGACGGTGCCCACGATCAGGCCGTAGACCAGACCAGTGACAAAGAAGATCAGGGTGATCGGCACGGCAATCGCACGGATCAAGGGCGACTCCATGAAGCCCTCCTCCGGACGCGCGAACGGGGAGGCCGGGACCAGCAGCAGGACGAAGTATGCGACGAGGGCGAGCACCAGGGTCACGCCGGCCCAGGCGAGGCCCTTGCGCTCCAGTGGGGTCAGCGAGAGGTCATCGTCGTCGGTCAGGTGGGAATCGTCTGGCTGGGCGGAGTCGTTGATTTGGAGTTCGTCTTCGTCGATGTGGTCGTCGTCGATAAGCGCTTGCGCCTTCTTCTCCACATAAAACTCCGTCACCGCAGTGATTACCAGGGACAGCACAATGGCGGACGGGATGACGAAGAAGATGTTGGCAAGTGGGGAGACCTCATAGTTGGCGTCGACAAGTTGTGCCGCCGAGGTGGAAATGCCGGCGAGCAGCAAGTCCGTAATGTTCAGGATCAGCGAGGAGTTAAAGCCTGCCGACGACGCCGCGAACGCCACCATCGCACCCACCACCGGCGAGCGCCCAACCGCATGAAACGCCATCGCGCCCAGCGGAATGATGATCACGTAAATCGCATCAGAGGCGATCGAACCGGTCACGCCGGCAAGCGCGACCATGAACGTCAGCATCTTGCCGCTGACCTTGTCCACCATCGCGCGCACCATCGCCGCCAGCAGACCCGTCTGCTCCGCCACGGCGACACCAAGCATCACCGCCAGGATCACACCCAGCGGCGGGAACGCGATAAAGTTCTCCACCGCATCCGTGACCATGCGAGAAATGTTCTCGCCGGTCAGCAGGCTTTCTACGTTGATCTCTTCGCCGGAAGCGGGGTCGATGGCGGAGAGGCCCGCCTTGCTGGCAATCCATGAGGACACGACAACAACGCCGCTCAAAATGACAAACAGCCAGAACGGCTCCGGCAGCTTGTTGCCTATTCGCTCGATCCAGCCGAGGAAGCCGGTCATGCCGTCTTGTTGGTTCTGGTTTTGTTTTTCTTCGCGCTGCTTGTCGGCGCGGGTTTCGTCGATACGCGTGGAACCGGTCATCGTTATCTCTTCCGTGCGGTGGCCAGGTACATCCTTCAGCCGCGTACGCCCAAAGGTTCCAACGAGTGTACAAACCATTCGAATTCGGGGTGCAATTAAGATCACCAGATGTGAGTACCGCCCAAGAATTACACCTCTCGCCGCGCCAGCCCCGCCGCGGTGGCGTCGTTGTGACCTCCGTCATTACCTCAGTCATCGCCGTGTTGGCCGTGGCGGGGCTGCTGCTTGTCATGCTGCGCCCAGCCGTAATCGGAATGGGGGAGACGCGGGTGGATTCCACCACCATCGGGGCGTCATTCGAAGACATCGCCGAACTCTCCGTGGAGGAATACGTCTTCTCCGACGTGGGCAAGTTCGACCAAAAAGGCCTCGAGGTGCTCGGCATGCACGTGCCGTTTACGGGCCGCAACTTCCTTGTTACTTACGACGGCCGCGTCACCGCCGGCATCCGCGACACAACCGCCATCGACGTTTCGGTCGGCGCTTCGTCGATCGATGTCGTGCTGCCGCCCGTGGAGGTGCTCAGCGCCCACATCAACGCCGACAGCGTGCAGGTCTACGACCAGTCCATGAACCCCATCAACCAAATTCGTGTCGACGACGTCACCACCTTCATCGCCGGCCAAGAGGAAGCCGCGCGCGACAAGGCCGTGTCGCAGGGCTTGTTGGACCGCGCGCGGGAGCGCACCGAACACCTCGTACGCAGCCACATCGCCGCACTTGTGAAGGGGACCGAGCAGGAAGATTTTGACGTGCGGATTTCCTGGGCGCAGTAGCCGCTCGTAGTCTAGAGTTTCTGGCTATGTGTAAGTCTTTGGTGTCTGCGGCGGTTTGCTCGCTGGTTGTTTCTGTTGTTTCTGCTGCGTCGGTTCCGGTTGCCGGTGCGGCGTCGGCCGCGCCTGGTGCTGGTTCCGGCTCCGCCCAGTGCTCGATCGAGTACAACGCCGACCAGGTTCCGGCGCTCGCCGCGGGCGTACTTGGCGACGACCTCACCTTCTACAACGGCTCCCGCACCGACGCGCTTGCCCTGTGGGAGAAGAAGCAGACCGAGCTGCGTGCCAACATCGGCGAGAACGGCTGGGGCACACTTACCCAAATCGACGACGCTAAACTTTGGGAACCCGGCGTCACCGACACCTCAAGCGCGCTGATGCTTGACGACCTGAAGCACTCCTCGCGGGGTTTGACCGTCACCGCCGACAGCCCGTTTAGTCATTCCGAGGCCGCCTACCTTGCCAATGCCGCCTCGTACACCGCGCAGCGATACGCGGATTGCGGCAAGGATGTGAATAGGGTCATGCCGGTGGCGCCGTCGTCGATAAGCCTTGCCCTCGCCCCGAACCACATCGCGCTGATTGTCGTGACGCTGCTCGGCGTACTCGGGGCTGTGGGCGCCGGCGCGGAGGGCATGATCCCGGGCGTCACGCTGCCTGCGCTGCCGTTTTAGGTTGGATAGCCGAAAGGGTTGACAGACGAACCCAAAACGGTATACTCGCTCACATAGTTCCCCGCTATCTACGGATTGGCGGGGTTTTTAAATTCCGGGGGGGGGATCAGATGATTAACGCGTCACCGTCGCTCATGCCAAAGCGGAGGGGGAGCAGCACTTTAAATGCTGTCGTACTTATCGACTATCAGAATGTGCACATCACAGGCTGGGAAGTCTTTTCACGCGATGACGGCGTCGGGCTTCATGAAGCGTTGCTCGACCCAGCAGCCTTTGCCAAGAGACTTATTGCAGCTCGAAACGCGGCCAACTCCACTACGCCCCCTGCGACACTTGATTCGGTGAAAGTCTTTCGAGGTTTACCAAGTTCGATTCATGATCCCGATGCCTATCGGCGAAACCAGGATCAGAAACGGAATTGGGAATCGGATGGAGTCGAGGTGACCCTACGTCCGCTCAAATATCGGTACCAGCGCGATGGCCGAGGTAAGCCGATCATGGATGTCAATGGAAAGAAGACGTTGGCGGGACCACCTGAAGAGAAAGGTGTCGATCTGATGGTGGGACTCGCTACATTGCTAGCTGCGCAGCGCCCAGACATTGGTCTAGTAGTTTTGGCGTCGCACGATAGTGACATGGGTCCGGTTGTAGATACCGTGCACGATTTGCACGTAACCGACCCAAAGGCAGTCGCGCGGATTGAAACAGCCAGTTGGTTCGTTCCCCGCAACGACTCTGATCCTGGATTTCAGTCGAAGATCCAGCCGGGCTTGGATGCGCAGAAGAAACGTCGGCATGTGTGGAACACGCGGATGGGGGAACTCGACCACATTGCGAGCCTGGATACCCGGCTGTATCGATGACTCGCCACGTAGGGTGGGGCCATGCAGCTCGAGAAGTTTTTCCAGGATTGGCCGGTTGACAATGTGGCGGGTGCGCTCGTCGGTAGGCAAGAGGCGTCGTTCGGCGACACCGCGCGCGTCTTCGAACTGGCCAGCGTGACCAAACTCCTCTCCGCGTACGCTGTGCTCCTCGCGGTTGAAGAAGGGGCATTTTCGCTTGACGACGATGCCCGCCCCGAAAACGCCACCATCCGCCACCTCCTCTCGCATGCCGCTGGCGTCGGTTTCGACTCCCGCGAACCGCAAAAGGCGCCGGGGGAGCGTCGCATCTACTCGTCGGCGGGGTACGAAATCCTCGCCGACATCGTCGAGGAAACCACCGGCATCACCTTCGCCGACTACGCCCGCGAAGGCGTCTTCGAACCACTTGGCATGACCGACACCGAGATCTACGGCTCGGCGGGCCACGGCGGGCGCTCCACTGTCGCGGACCTTTCGCGCTTCGCCGCCGAACTACTCGAGCCTCGGTTGCTTGACCCCTCGACGGTGCGCGAGGCGTTTACGAACCAGTTCGGTGACCTGCGCGGCGTCGTCCCCGGCTACGGCATGCAAAAGCCCTGCCCGTGGGGCCTCGGCTTTGAGATCAAGGGGGAGAAGTCCCCGCACTGGACCGGCAACGGCATGCCCGCCGACACCGTCGGCCACTTCGGCATGGCCGGCACCTACCTGTGGGTCGCCGGCGACCAGGCCTGCGTGGTGCTCACGGACCGCGACTTCGGCGACTGGGCCAAACCCCTCTGGCAGGAAACCAACACGGCGCTGTGGGAGGCGCTGGCGTAGGGCGCCTGCGCGCGTGCGGCGCGGGTGCGGCGCGGCGGATTTGTTCATGTGCAGGGCTCGATATGCGTAACTGCAGGTGAGGGCGTTTTCGGAAAAATCGAGCGATTTGAGCCGAAACGCTGTGACCAGGGATTACGCATATCGAGCCCTGCATATGAACGGAAAGGCGCTGCTCGAGGGGCGCTCGCAATGCTCGGCGACGCACCGGATCCGAGGCAAGCGGAGCGCAAAAGGCTGTTTTACACTGCACGCATGACTATGGCGAACACCTCGCTACCAGCAGCGGGGCAGAAACTTCCGACCAACCAGGTCGTGCCCCTGATGACAGCGCTGCTGGTGGCTGTCTTCGCATTCCAACTCAACGCGTCCATGTTGTCGCCGGCGCTGGCGACCATGGAGGTCGAACTTGACGCGACCACCGCGCAGATCGGCATGACGCAGACGGCGTTTTTCACCGCCGCCGCTGTGTTTGCTCTGTTTATGCCGCGTTGGGGTGACTTGATTGGGCGTCGCAAGGTGTTGGTGACCATGATGGCGGTCACGGTGATCGGCTCGGTCGTGGCGGCGCTGGCGACGAACGTGACCATGCTGTTCATCGGCCGCGTCATCCAGGGTGTGTCCGGCCCGACGGTGGCGCTGACGTCGGTCATGCTGCGCCAGGCTGTGCGTGAGGAGAAGCAGTTCGCGTTCCTGGTGGGCATTCTGACCTCGGTTAACGGCGGCATCGCGGGTGTGGACGCGCTGCTGGGCGGCTGGCTTACCGACGCCTTCGGCTTCCGCTCCCTCTTCTGGGTCATCGGTGCCTCCGCACTCATCGCCGTGTTCGCGGTGCAGTTCGGTGTGCCGGAGACCAAGTCGAATGAGTTGCAGCCGATGGACTGGAAGGGCGTCGTCGGCCTGGTTATCGGTGCCGCCGCAATCCTGACCGCGCTGAACATGGCCGGCGAGCTCGCCGCCGCCAACTGGGTCATGGTCATCATCCTGCTGGCCATCGGCGCGGCGTCGCTGGTGTGGTTCTGGCGCACCGAGAAGTCCACCCCGCACCCGCTGATGTCCACCGAGCTGCTCACCCAGCGCCGCACGTGGGCGCTGCTGCTCACCACCACCCTGACCATGACCGGCGTGTTCGCCGTCATGAACGGCCTCGTGCCCAACCTTGCGCAGGACGCCGAGGCCGGTCCGGGCATGTCCGCCGGTGTCGTGTCCTGGTGGACGCTGACCCCGTACGCGCTCGCCGGCCTCGTCATGGGCCCCATCGCCGGTTGGCTTGCCGGCCGCGTGGGCTACAAGATCATCCTGCAGATCGGTATCGCGGGTGCGGCGTTGTCGGTGCTGTTCGGTGTGGTAGTCGTCGGCAATGCAACGCCCGCGCTGCTGCTCGCCATGTCGATTCTCGCCGGCATCACCTACGCGGGCATGGGCAACATCATGCTCGGCTCGCTTGGCGTCGTGCTCGCGCCGAAGCACAACCAGGGCTACCTGCCGGGGCTCAACGGCGGCGCGTTCAACCTGGGTGCGGGCCTGTCGTTCACGATCATCTTCGCCGTGTTCACAGCCACGAACGGCAGCTACCACGCGGGCATGATCACGGGCGCGGTCCTGCTCGGCTGCGCGTTCGCCGCGTCGTTCCTCATCCCGAAACCGGAGACCATCCCGGACACGCTCGCCGCCGAGGATGTGGCTGCCCGTGCGTAAGATCATCATCGACTGCGACCCAGGCCACGACGATGCCGTCGCCATCCTGCTCGCCCTTGGCAATCCAGACATTGAGCTCCTTGGCTTAACGACGATCGGCGGCAACCACACCATCGATAAAGTCACCCACAACGCACTCCAAGTGCTGACTATCGCCGGGGCCACCAACGTGCCGGTCTACCGGGGTGCGACGCGCCCGCTTATCAACGAGGTCGTCACCGCCGAGGACATCCACGGCGACACCGGCATGGAAATCCACAGCTACGACCTGCCCGAACCGGCAGTTGGGGTGGAGGATGAGCATGCGGTGCGGTGGATCGTCGATACGCTGATGCGCGAAGAACCCGGCACCGTGACGTTGGTTCCGACCGGACCGCTGACCAACATCGCGCTGGCCGTGCGCATGGAACCACGGATCGTCTCGCGCGTGCGCGAAGTCGTGCTCATGGGCGGGGCGTACGGCACCGGTAACTGGACCGCGTCCGCCGAGTTCAACACGTGGGTGGACCCCGAGGCCGCCGCGATCGTCTTCGGCGAAGACTGGCCCGTGGTCATGGTCGGCCTGGACCTTACCCACCAGGCACTTGCCACCCCGGAGGTGGAGTCGCGCTTCGCTGCGCTTGGCACCTCCGCCGGCGACTTCTGCGTCGGACTCATCGACGCCTTCCGCCGCAACTACAAAGACGCCCAAGGCTTCGACAACCCACCAGTTCACGACCCCTGCGCCGTCGCCTACGTCATCGACCCCTCCGTCGTCGAAACCGTGGCCGTGCCCCTGTCCGTGGAGCTGTCGGGTGCGCTAACCCGCGGGCGGACGATCGCGGATTTCCGGGTGCTCGACCCGTCCGACTGCAACACGTCCGTGGCCACGCGCCTGGACGTGGAGCGCTTCTGGGACCTCGTCATCGACGCAGTCCAGCGCCTGGGGTAGGGGCAGGCGCTTCAGGCGCAGACCTGCCCCGTCTTCTCGGCCAAACGGCACATTTCGCTGATTTTGGGCGAGATGCGCGGTGTTGGATGTGCCGTTTAGCTTTGCGACGCCACCTTCCCGACCCCACCCAACACATGGTGAGAACGTAACGGTGAGGACGGCAAAATATCGGCATCTTCACCGTTGTATTCTCACCATGTGTGTGTCCGAGCGTGTCTGGCGGTACCGGCAACCACGCCAAACCGGCGACACCTACGCACACGTCCCACACCGTCATCACCGGCGCCCGGGACCGAACGCCGGGAAGTACAGGCTTAAACCACTACGATGACGCGCATGTACTTCGACAACGTGTTCACCGCCGTGGGGTTCTCGTTTGCCCTGATGGACCTTATTGGGGTGTTTTTGAATGCGCTGATGGGTGGGCTCGTCGCTAGGCGATTGCGCTTTGACGCCGTCGGTTTCATGCTCATCTCCATCATTTCGGGCATGGCTGGCGGCATGATCCGCGACGCCCTGATCGGTGCCACGCCCGCGTCGGCGTTGCAAAACCCCTGGTACATCGGCACGGCGTTGGTGGGGTCGCTGTTTGCGTTTCTGATCCCGCTGTCGGGGCTGACGTGGGAGTTGTTCCGTTTCCACGGCGACATGATCATCGTTGGCGTGTGGGCGGTGACGGGCACGGTGACGGCGATGCGTGCCGACATCACGTGGTTCGGCTGCATCCTCATGGGCGTGCTCACCGCGACCGGCGGCATGGTGATTCGCGAGATGATGATTGGCCAGATCCCGTCCATACTTATCGACCGCCAGTGGTACGTCGTGCCAGCGATTGTGGCGTCGATTAGCGTGCAACTGTTTTACGACCTCAACCTGCAATCCATCGGCCTCGCCATCTCCGCCCTGATTGGTTTCGGCCTTGGCGTGGCGGCGTACTGGTTCGGCTGGCACGTGCCCGGCATCGAGGCGCTGGCGAACGTCGACGATTTCTTCACCCGCATCAAACACCGCGTCGGCGACCGCCTCCCACGCACCCCCAGCGCCCTGCGTCAACGTGCCGAGCGCGCGCAACGCCCCGGCATGCTCGTGCACGCGCCGACGCGCAAGGATATTCACGACATTCTGGGCAATCGTATCGACGACCGCCGCAACGTCACCCACGAAGAATTCCTCGACGCCCTCTACCGCGCCTACATCGACCCGACCGGCCCGGGTGGTGCGGGAGGCTCGGGCTCTGGTGTGGGCGGCGCGGGCGACCGGAAGAAGTAACCACCCGTATGAAACCATAGGCGGGTGCTTCTCCTTGTTGCGCTCGCCGTCGGCGGGCTGATTCCAATTCAAACCGCGGCCAACTCGCGTTTGCGTCTCAGCGTGGGCAACTACCCGGTTGTGTCGGCGCTGATTTCGTTTTCGGTGGCGTTGCTTGTGGCTATCGTGGCGACCACCATTCTGCAGGGCAACCCGCTACCGCAGTTCGCGCCGGGCACGTCCGCGCCGTGGTGGACGTGGCTCGGCGGCGTGATGGGTGTCTGCTTCGTGCTGGGCAACATTGTCCTGTTCCCGCGCCTTGGCGCGGTGCAGACAGTGGTGTTGCCGATCCTTGGCCAGGTGGTGATGGGCCTACTCATCGACTGGTTCGGTTTGTTTGGCTCTCCGCGTATTAGCGTCTCACTGCTGCGCATCGTCGGCGCCATCGTCGTCTTCGCCGGCATCGTTGTGGTGCTGCGGGCGGGCAAGTCGGGGAAGGGTGCCGTTGCCGCGAAGGCAACCGGCGACGCCACCGGCCTCGAACTCTGGCTCTTCCGCGCGCTCGGCGTCCTCGTCGGCGTCGGCTCCGCAGTGCAGACGGCAGTGAACGGTTACTTAGGGACGATCGCCGGCTCCTCCCTCCACGCCGGCGAAATCAACCTGACCGTCGGCGTGGCGCTGCTGCTCATCGCCGCGCTAGTCACCTCACCGAAGCAGTTCACCCGCAAGCCAACGCCGGGCCCCGCCTGGATGTGGCTCGGCGGCGTTGTCGGCGCGATCTTTGTGATCTCCGGCGCGACCCTCTCACCGATCCTCGGCACTGGCACGACCGTGATCGCCTTCAACGCCGGCACCATCGCCGCCGGACAGGCCCTCGAGGCCCGCGGTGCCTTCGGCGCCCGCAAGAACCCGCTCACCGCCACGCGCCTCGTCGGCCTGGTCGTGATCTTCCTTGGCGTCCTCGCCGTGCGGTTGCTGTAGGCAATCGGCGCCGCGGCGCGCGGACGGATTGCGCTCGAGGGGGGGAGTAGCGCGAAAACGCAGCTTAGGGGCAAACCCGAACTCGTGGATCTGAGTTCGGGTTTGCCCCTAAGCTCACTTTGCGACATATACAACCCCACACTCGGCGCTGAAAACCACGCCACTCAACCTCAACCCGAGGTCGAGTAAATAGGGGGATCAAGCAGCAGTTGAGGGTTGCTCGCGGGGCTCGTGTGACGCAAGATCGGTCGCGAGCCGAAAGGGCTCAAAGAGTAACCAGAGGCCGTTGGGGAAGACGAACCTCTCGTCTCGCACTCCGCCGCCCGGGCTAGTCACCCGGACACGGACAACCGTCCGTCGCGGCGTCCCGCTTAGTCACCGGGGCAGGAGTGCGCCAAGCAAGACATCGAGTGCTGCACGCAAAACAGCGGCACAGCACCGATGCTGAAAGCACAGAAGGGTCCCCACCAATGACGACAACACTGGCTGCGCCCCGCGCGTGCCGTCCGACACGCAATCGACTCACGTGGACGCTCCACATTGAGGGGATGTTGGGGCGGGTGCGTGGGGTCGTCGAGAAGCAAATGCTCTTATTGCCCGAGGGTGAGCCGGGCGAGGTCTGGTTCACGCGCTGGCAGCGGCGGCCGGATCGCACGTACTCGTGCAGCGAAACGATCCGCGCCACGGAGGCGGAGATTGAGCCGTTTCGGCGCGCGATTGAGCGGTTGGCGGCGGAGGAGAACTTCGTGGCGAGGCTGACGCAGCGCTCGTACCATGGGGCGCATGTCTACTAAATATCGAGTACAAAATCCGAAGAACAACGAGATTGTCGCAACGTACGATTTCATTAGCGACGACGCCCTCGACACCGCCCTGACCACCGCAAACGACACCTTTAAGCAGTGGCGCGAAAAGTCGTTTGAGGAGCGTGCGAAGGTGCTGCGGAAGGTCACGAAGCTTTTCGACGACAAACGCGACGAACTCACCCGCATCATCGCCGAAGAGATGGGCAAGCCGGTCGACCAGGGCGACGGCGAAATCGACGACGTAGTCGAGATTTTCAACTACTACGCCGACAACGGCGCCGAGTTCGGGGCTGACGAGGAGATCCCGAACAAGCGTGGCGGCACGTCGATTATGCGCAAGATTCCGTTCGGCGTGATCCTGGGCATCATGCCGTGGAATTACCCGTATTACCAGGTCGCACGCTTCGCCGCGCCCGCGCTGATGGCCGGCAACGTCGTGCTGGTCAAGCACGCGGAGATCTGCCCGCGCTCGGCGGAGGCGATCCAGAAGATTTTCGACGAGGCCGGCGCGCCCAAGGGGCTGTTCACGAATCTGTACGCGAAGCACTCGCAAATCTCGCGCATTATTAACGACGACCGCGTCCAAGGCGTTTCCCTCACCGGCTCCGAGCGCGCCGGGCGTGCCATCGCCTCCCAGGCCGGCCAGGCGCTGAAGAAGTGCGTGCTCGAGCTGGGCGGCACCGACGCCTACATCGTGCTCGACTCCACCGACGTCCCGGCCGCCGCGAAAACCGCCTGGAACAAGCGCATTTCCAACACCGGCCAGGCCTGCACCTCCAACAAGCGCATGATCGTGATGGAGGACATTTACGACGAATTCGTCGACGAACTCGTCTCCCTCGCTTCCAAGTGCGAAGCCGGCGATCCGCTCAACCCGGAGAAGGGCCGTTACTACCCGCTGTCCTCGCGCGACGCCGCCGAAAACCTCGCCCAGCAGCTGAAGATCGCCGTCTCTGAAGGCGCGAACCTGCGCGTTGGCGGCGAGGTTACCGGCAAGGGCGCCTACTTCACCCCGGCCGTGATCACCGACATCCCGGTCGGCTCCGACTCCTACTACGAGGAGTTCTTCGGCCCCGTCGCCGAGGTGTACAAGGTCTCCTCCGAGGAAGAGGCCATCGAGGTGGCCAACAACTCCCGCTACGGCCTTGGCGGTGCCGTGATGTCCGAGGACGTCGAGCGTGCCAAGCGTGTTGCCGACAAGGTGGACACCGGCATGATCCACGTCAACATCCCGCAGGCCCGCGGCGCCGAGCTGCCGTTCGGCGGTGTGAAGGCTTCCGGTCTGGGCCGCGAACTGGGCCCACTGGGCATGGACGAGTTTGTGAACAAGCAGCGCTTCTATATCGCCGGCTCCGACTCGGCGGTGTAAGGAAGCGCGCCCTAGTCGGCGTCGGTGTACTTGCCGTCGCCGAAGGGGTCGTGGATGCGATCCACCAGGTCCGCCACCGAGTCGAACACGGCGGTGGGGCGGTAGGGGTAGCGGGCGATCTCGGCGTCGTCGCTAATGCCGGAGCGCACAAGTACGGTGCGCATGCCGGCTTCGAGGCCGGATTTCACGTCGGTGTCCATGCGGTCGCCGATCATGACCGTGTTTTCGGAGTGGGCGCCGATGTTGTTCAGCGCCGAGCGCATCATGACGGGGTTAGGTTTGCCCACGTAGTAAGGCTCCATGCCGGTCACGGCGGTGATCATGGCGGCGACGGAACCGGTTGCGGGTACGACCCCGCGCGGGCCAGGCCCAGTCAGGTCGGGGTTCGTTGCAATGAAGCGCGAGCCGCGCCGGATCAGGTTCGAGGCGGTGGTGAGCGCTTCGAAGGAGTAGGTGCGGGTTTCGCCGAGTACGACGAAGTCGGGGTCGGCGTCGGTAAGAATCCAGCCGATCTCGTGTAGCGCGGTGGTCAGGCCGGCCTCGCCGATGACGTACGCGGAGGCTTCACCGGCTTGCTGCGAGAGGAACTTGGCGGTCGCCGTCGCGGAGGTCCAGATGCGTTCCGGTTCGATGTCTAGGCCCATGCGTTGCAGTTTCGCGGAGAGGTCGCGCGGGGTTTGCATCGAGTTGTTGGTCAGCACCATGAACTCGATTTCCTCGGCGCGCAGGGTGGAGATGAACTCTTTCGCGCCGGGAATGACTGAGCCCTCTTTGTGGAGGACGCCGTCCATGTCGGTCAGGTATGAAATCATTCGTGTTCCTCCAGGTAGTCGGCGAGTTCGCCGGCGGTGGGGTGGTCGTTAAGTACGGTGTCGTCGATACGCACGCCGAAGGTGTCTTCGATCCGCACGGCGAGTTCGATGCGGTCGAGGGAGGCGATGGCGGTGTCGTCGAAACGCGAGCTTTGCTTGACGACGACACCCGTCACCTCCTCAACCAATCCCGCGAGACGAGCAAACGTGTCCGCCGGGGTTTCCTCCTCGAGTTGGAGGCCGCCGAGATCCAAGCGCTGCGAAAGTTCCATGCCGTTATGATAGGCCCATGCACCGCCTCGCAGTTCCGGCAGCAGCCGTTGTGATCACCAGCCTCGTCGCCCCCGTCGCCGGCGCCGCAACGATGGCGGAAACGTACAAGCCGTACTTCGCGCCGGAGACATCGCACGTGTACGGCCCGCCGGGCGACTACTACACCAACCCCGTTTACCTGGAGTTGAAGGACGTGCCGGAGGGGGCGCGGTGGAGCCTGACCGGGGAGAACACGATCCGCCACCGCTTTCAGGTGGACAAGGTGGACGACAAACTCCGGGTCAACCTCAACCTGAATGGCGATACGCCGGTGCAGCGCGGCGAGAACACGCAGCAGATTCCGGTGCGGGTGCACTTTCCGGACAACTCGACGGACCTCTATTTCCCCGAGGTCACCTTAATCCCGGACCACGCGTTTCTGTACGATCCGGAATACGACTCCGCCGAGGCCGACCCCGGCCAAACCGTAACGCTCACCCCGACCAACGTCCGCCACCTGGACCTTCCTAACGACGCGACGTGGGAGGTCAAGGGCACCTACGACTCGGTTGACCAGAAGACCGGGGCGATTACCGTGACCCTGCCCAAGGACTCCTACGACAGCGCGAACCTTGACGTGACCGCCACGTTCGCCGACGGCTCGAAGCGTTCGACGACGGCGAGGGTGACGAATACGGGACGTGGGGTCGTCGAGAAGCAAACGCCCGTGCCTGCGCCGGTGCCTGCGCCTGCAGGATCGACGCCGCTGCAAAAAGTCGCGCTGGTCTTCGGCATCCTCGCCGTCATCGTCGGCATCGGCTTCGCCGCCATGCCCTACCTGGGACAACTCGGATTATGATGCGCACCGGCACCATCGACCGCGACGGCATCACCATCCACTACTACGACGTCGGGCCCCGCGACGCCGGCCTGACCGTCGTCTACGCACACGGCTTCAACATCGCCGCCGCCGAATACAAACTGCAGGTCGAAGCCATTTCCGGCGTGCGCCAAATCCTTGTCGACGTCCGCGGCCACGGCAAAACCGGCTACGCCGACCCCAGCCTGCTCACCATCGACGCCGCCGCCGACGACATCGCCGCCGTCCTGAGCCACCTCGGTATCGACGACCCCCTCATCACCGTCGGACACTCCCTCGGCGGTCCGATCTCCCTGTCGCTCATGCGCCGCCACCGGTTCAACTGGGTCGGATCCGTGCAAATCTCCAGCACCGTCGACCCCTTCACCGCCCGCGGCCTACCACGCCTCCTCGGTGGGGGATTCGGCCGGTCGCTCGGGTGGTTTGTGGATAGGCTGCCGCACGCCGCCGAAGGCATTCGGCGCCTGGTCACCGACATGATCGCCCCGATCCTCGCACGCTGGTTCTACTTCCGGCCCGTGCCGTGGTCCCTGATCAAATTCCACGCCCGCATGATCAAAGCCACGCCGCTCGCCACCTATCGAGGCTTCTTCGACGACCTCCAAACCCACTCCGAACGCGGCGCCGCCGCCGTCCTGGCCACCATCCCCGGCTACATCCTCGTCGGCGACCGCGACAACGTCGCCCCCGTCAGCCAATCCGCCGAACTCGCCGCGATCTGGCCGGGCGCCTACTTCCAAATCCTGCCCGAGTCAGGGCACATGCCGCCTCTCGACGACCCCGACGCCGTCACCGCCGCCATCGAGCGCGTCATCGCCCTGGCGCGAGGGTAGGGCCGGCGCGACCGCGCCTGCGACAGCCACCTGCCGCCGAGGTTTCTGACACATTCCGGCAGAATCTGTCAGCGCCGGGAATCGTCGCAGGTCAGCGGGTTTTGAGGTGGGCGCCGATGTGAAGTCTGTCAGGAGCATCTGCTCCTGGCCAAAATAGTTCCCGGGTCCGCGCCGATTTGTGGAACTATTTTGGCTCCGCGCGGCTCACAAAATCGGCGACCTGGGGAAACGCAGCTGCGGAAAGTTCCAAAACCGAAGAAAGTTCCCGGCCGGGGAACTATTTTCGGAAAGGGTGGCAGGCGGAAAGACGAGCCACCTCACACAACGAAAACCGCCCCAGCCAATGAAAACAGGCCGGGGCGGTGGAGGTCAGAGAACTACTCGGCGGCGTTCTCCGGGCCCTCGTCGTCGGAGTCGAGGGTCGGCTTCGCGGCGGTCGGATCGTCGATCTTCAGATCCTTTGCAGCCTTCGCCACAACATCGCGATCGATCTTGCCTTCGTTGGCCAGGCCCATCAGGGCGGCGACGGCCATGGACTCGGCGTCGATGTTGAAGTAGCGGCGGGCGGCTTCGCGGGTGTCGGCGAAACCGAAGCCGTCGGCACCAAGCACGATGTACTGGCCCGGGACGTAGGCGCGGATCTGCTCCTGCAGGTCGGAAGCGAAATCGGAGGTCGCGATGTACGGGCCTTCGGTCTGCTTGAGCTGCTTGGTAGCAAATGCCTCTTCGACCTCTTCGCCCGGGTTGCGGAGCTGCTCGGCAGCCTTGCGCTGACCCTCGCGGGCGAGTTCGGTCCAGGAGGTGACGGAGTAGATCGCGGCACCGACGTTGTACTTCTCCTGCAGGATCTCCTGTGCGCGAAGTGCCTGCTGCATACCCACGCCGGAGGCGAGCAGGGAGACCTTGTGTTCGAGGTCCTTGCCTTCGTCGTAAAGGTAGATGCCCTTGTGCAGGCCCTCAACGTCGAGGTTGTCCGGGCGTGCCGGCTGGTGGTGCGGCTGGTTGTAGACGGTGATGTAGTACATCACGTCCTCGTCCTTGTCCGCGCCCTGGCCGTACATGCGCTCGATGCCCTTGGAGATGATGTACGGCATCTCGTAGGCGAACGCCGGGTCGTACGGGATGACGGCCGGGTTGGTGGATGCCAGGATCGGGGAGTGGCCGTCCATGTGCTGCAGGCCCTCTCCGAAGAGGGTGGTGCGGCCGGCGGTTGCGCCGACGATGAAGCCGCGGCCCATCTGGTCGCCGGCGGCCCAGAAGTTGTCGCCGGTGCGCTGGAAGCCGAACATCGAGTAGAAGATGTACATCGGGATCATCGGCTCGCCGTGGGTGGCGTACGACGTTGCTGCTGCGATGAAGGATGCGGAGGAGCCGTCCTCGTTGATGCCTTCGTGCAGGATCTGGCCATCGGTGGACTCGCGGTAGGACAGCTGCAGGTCGTGGTCGACCGGCACGTAGTTCTGGCCGTGCGGGTTGTAGATCTTCTGGGTCGGGAACCAGGAGTCGAGGCCGAAGGTACGGGCCTCGTCCGGGATGATCGGGACGATGCGCTTGCCGATCTCCTTGTCGCGCATGATCGCCTTGAACGTGCGCACGAGCGCCATGGTGGAGGCGACTTCCTGCTTGCCGGAGTCCTTGAACAGGGCCTTGAAGGTCTTTTCAAAGTCAGGCTGCTCGAGTGGGGTGTACTGCTCCCGACGCTCCGGCAGGTAGCCGCCGAGTTCCTCGCGGCGTGCCTTGAGGTACTTGATCTCCTCGGCGTCCTCGCCCGGGTGGTAGTACGGCGGCAGGTACGGATCCTTTTCCAGTTCTTCGTCGGAAATCGGGATCTGCTGCTTGTCGCGGAAGAGCTTCAGGTCTTCCAGGGCCAGCTTCTTCATCTGGTGGGTTGCGTTGCGGCCCTCGAAGTTGTGGCCGAGGCCGTAGCCCTTGACGGTGTGGGCGAGGATGACGGTCGGCTTGCCCTTGGTCTCCAAGGCGCGCTTGTAGGCGGCGTAGACCTTGCGGTAGTCGTGGCCGCCGCGGCGCAGGTTCCAGATCTCTTCGTCGGTCATGTCTTCGACGAGCTTCTTGGTGCGCTCGTCGCGGCCGAAGAAGTGTTCGCGGACGTAGGCGCCGTCGTTGGCCTTGAAGGTCTGGTAGTCGCCGTCCTTGGTGGTGTTCATGATGTGGACGAGTGCGCCGTCCTCATCCTTTTCCAGCAGTTCGTCCCACTCGCGGCCCCAGACGACCTTGATGACGTTCCAGCCGGCACCGACGAAGAAGCTCTCCAGTTCTTGGATGATTTGGCCGTTGCCGCGCACTGGGCCGTCGAGACGCTGCAGGTTGCAGTTGATCACGAAGGTGAGGTTGTCCAGACCGTAGAGGGAAGCCATCTGGATGAGACCGCGGGATTCGGGCTCGTCCATTTCGCCGTCGCCAAGGAATGCCCAGACGTGCTGCTGGTCGGTGTCCTTGATGCCGCGGTCCTGCAGGTACTTGTTAAAGCGTGCCTGGTAGATGGCGTTCATTGGGCCAAGGCCCATGGACACGGTTGGGAACTCCCAGAAGCCCGGCATGCCGTGCGGGTGCGGGTAGGACGGCAGGCCGCCCTGCTTGCGGGAGTGTTCCTGGCGGAAGCCGTCCAGATCGTCTTCGGAAAGGCGGCCTTCGAGGAAGGCGCGGGCGTACATGCCTGGGGAGGCGTGGCCCTGGAAGAAGATCTGGTCGCCGCCCTGTGGTGCGTCCTTGCCCTTGAAGAAGTGGTTGAAGCCAACTTCGTAGAGGGCTGCCGCGGAGGCGTAGGTGGAGATGTGGCCGCCGACGCCGATGCCCGGGCGCTGTGCGCGGTGCACCATGACGGCGGCGTTCCAGCGCATCCAGCGGCGGTAGCGCTTCTCAATTTGCTCGTCGCCAGGGAATTCCGGCTCGAGTTTGGTTGGGATGGTGTTCACCAGGTCCGTGGAGGACAGCGCCGGCAGTGGTACTCGCTTGGCGTTGGCGCGCTCAATGAGGCGAAGCATGAGGTAGCGGGCGCGCTCCGGGTCGGACTCCTCGAGCAGGCCGTCGAGGGAGTCCATCCACTCTTGGGTTTCCTCCGGGTCCGCGTCATGCAGGTAGGAAGCTACGCCTTCGCGCAGCGACAGGATATTCGTATCGACGTCAGAAGCGTTCTTCACGCGACCATCGATCATCTCGGTGTCCTTTTCGGCCACTTCAACCTCCTGGGTTCATCGGGGCAATACACCGACAAGGATACGTTCTTTTGGTCGCTAGTTCTTACATCGGATGGCTTTTGGTGAGACTAATTGTTGGTTTGTCGCCATTGAGCACGGTGGGGCGGTATGCTGTCGTGCATTCGTACAACTACAACTGGAGGATTTAGACACTTGAGTGCCACAGGAGTGGACACCTACGCCGACCGTTTTGGGGTTGGCCCCGACCTTGTCGTTCAGGAGATCGGCTGGGGCGAGGATGCGGATTCGTCCATCTCGGAAGCCATCGAGGATGCCATCGGAGCAATGCTTCTTGACGACGACACCCTCGAGCCCTGCGACCTCGTCCTCCTTTGGTTCCGTGAAGGCGACGGTGACCTTGTCGATGAACTCGTCGACGCCACCCGCAACCTCGGTTCCGGCGGCCGTATCTGGCTGATGACTCCTGGTGCCGGCTTCCCAGGCGTTGTCGCCCCGGGCTTGATCGCAGAGTCTGCCCAGTTGGCCGGTCTGCTGCAGACCAAGGCCGACCGCTTCGGTGACTGGCAGGGCTCTTGCCTCGCCGCCTCGAAACGGTAGTTTTTGGCGCTTAGCCTGCAGGTTTTCCTTTTCCGGTCGTGCTTTGGTAGTGTTACCGGGTAGCGCGCCGTTAGCTCAGCTGGAAGAGCAACTGGTTTACACCCAGTAGGTCGGCGGTTCGAGCCCGTCATGGCGCACCAGGTCAAGGCCCCTCTTCGGAGGGGCCTTTTCGTAGCTTGGTGTGAGTCCGCAGGCTGGGGTTAAGGGGTTAAGGGGGTTAAGGCTCAAAATGTGTGTCTGCTATCGGCGTGACATTCTCATTAATGCTCTGCCGTTCATTGGGCGAAAGAATATGTTACCGTCATCTCACAAGGTGTCTTAAGTGAGCAAGAGCTCGCAGGACATCTCGACAGAGCAAGCTCTCGCAGAATATTCCTAGAAAGAGGTTAGGAATGCGCCTACTCTTTAGAAGGGCATTGGCAGTTGCACTTTCGGTATCGGCGCTAGGAATCTCCTCCCCTACGACGGTAACGGCAAAGCCAATTGACGTCGCTGAGGCGCAGATGTTATTTGCCGAGGATTCGAACCTCACCGTGGCTGAAGAGGCATCTTTTAGGGCGATGGACAGGTATGTTGATTTTGAACATGCACGGTTTGATTATCGAGCAGCTCAGTCGGATCCAGACGTGGATTCTGGTGTACTGAATGAGTTCTCAGGAACTCTTCTTGCGCAAGGCTGGAATGTTGACGCGGACGAATCAGACCTAGCGATTCTTGAACGCGAAGCGGATGCTATCGAACCGGCTATTCAGTTTTACGATGCATGTCAAGGACGGAATGGGTTCCAAAAGCTACCACCCGGTGTCTTGCTAAATAGCTGCGCGGCATCTGCACTCCAGAATGCGTACGCCGCTGGCGCTGGTGTTGCCGCGTTAGCAGCGTTAATTACTGCAGAAACAGGTGTAGGCGGGGTTCTTGCTGGCGCTATTGCTGGAGTCTTAGCGGCGGAATCTGGCATTTTAGGCATCTGCGGTTCGTGGAATCGAGGAATTAGACTTTTCCCTGGTGGAATTTGTTGGTCACAGTAGGTATAAATGCGCTTGCTACGTGTTGTCATCGGTATCATTATCGCTATAGGTGTTATCCTGAGTATTATTCAGGTAGCACTTTCTGCGTGGTCTAATCCGATTTTGTCCGTAGGTCCCATTTTATCGATTACAGGTGCTCTAGCGGGCATTTTGTACGTAGTCTTGGTGAGATACCGTGAACGAGACAGAGACTAGTATATTCAAATTCTTGCTTCCTGCGTGAGCCGCTATTCTATAACTACTATTTGAGCGTTAAGGGTCAAAAAGGGTGTCTAGCTCGGCGTGTCGCGAGGGTTAGATGTGGCCTTTTTGGATGCCGATTGAGTGGGTGTAGTTGGTGTCGATAGCGCCCTCGTAGAAGGCTGGTCGTCGAAGTTTCGTGGTCGGCTTGGTTCTCGTTTCGGGTCAGGGTGGATACTTTGGCCAGTTAGTCCTGACCCCAGTTGGGCTGCCCAGCGATCTCAACGGGGTCGTCAGGCAGTTCCGTTTTTAGGTAGAGCCACCAATCCAACATGCGGCGTTGATGTTCCCGGATCTTCCCCGGTGGGTGCGGGCCAGCAGTTTCAACTGGGCGTTGATTCCGCCTTCCGGCTGTTTGGTGGCTTTGATCCGGCTGGCGTCGAGCACACCGTCGGGTGGGGCGAGGTAGACCAACAGTAAGTTGCCCCGCCATAGGTGGTTGAGGCTGTTGTAGGCCTTGCGGGTGCGTTCATGAGTCCATGACCAGGCGCGTTGCCGTGTCGCCGGGTCGGTTGTGAACGTTTTCTGGTTCATCCAGTCACGGTAGATAGTGCCGTATTCGTGCAGTTGCGCACCCCACGCGGCCGCCTCGTCAAGATCGGTGATCTTCGTGAGGTTGAGCGCGATCTGGTAAATCGCTCGTCCTGCATCGGTGCGGGGACGTGCGGTGGTGTGCCGGCGCACCACGCGTTGGGTGTGGACGAGGCAGCGCTGCACTTTCGTTGTGGGCCAGCATGCCTTGATTGCGCTGGCAGCGCCTTGGCCGCCGTCAATGACAGGGATCAGGGGCGCGGGGATACGTTCGAGCAGTCGTTGGTAGTCGCGGGTGGTTTCACGTGTGCACCAGTGCCAAGCGATGACGTGATCCAAGGTGGCAGCAACAATCAAGCATCCGCCGGCGGTGTAGGTGCCGTCAAGAAAGACCTGGTCGTAGACCCAGCCTTCGTGCCCGATCGTGGGATCGGGGACATCAACTAGCCAGAAGTGTTCAAACCGGTGTTGCAGCGTACGCGGATGACATCCTGCTCCGGCGGCAGCGGTTTCCAAGCTCGCACCGGTTGTGAGGTGGGTGATAAATGCTGCGAAGGCAGCGGAGTTGGTGATATCGGGGAGCTGCTTGGTGGTGGAAGCGCCGCACATTTTGCACCGTCACCGGCTGCGGTTGGCGGAGGTCTTACCGTTGCGTTTCATTTCCCCACCGCATTGGCAGCGTGGTCTGTTCTTCGGCATTGATCAAGCCAACACCAGCCCCTACCACACGCTGCTGTCACCCCCCGGTTTTTCGTCACCATGGCGCGGATATAAGCCCCAGGAGCATATACTTTCAGGAAAACCCCCGATCATCTCAAACAAATCGACGAATCCAGACACACATTTTGTCGCTTAACCCGAACCGGTACCTAGAGCGATCGGTTCTCGATGGCGGCGAGGATGCCCAGTTCGAACGCCGGGGTGTTGCCGTCGAACTCCACGTCTGCGACGTCCCATTCGGAGAACTGCACCCGAGCGGAGCCGGTGGTGGCGGTGGGGGAGTCGGGGACGATGGAGATGTCGTGGAGAGAGTGGCCAAGCGCGGCGCAGGCTAAGCCGGCGCGGGCTGGCAAAGTACCGCCGTCGGACAGGGCGAAAAGGGGCTGGCCTTCGGGGTCGGTGAGAAGCGACAAGGTTGCGAAGGGGCGGTTGGCGAAGGCGACGGCGTGGTCGAAGGCGGCGTCTTCAATATCGGCTGGTTCGACGCCCGAGGCGGGGACGACGAAGGCGTCGGCGAGGGTGCGGAGGACGGAATCGAGCGACATCAAAACCCCTTCAGAGACCATGGGACAGAGTTAGCGTTCTTGTTCCTTATCGTAAGCCTTGGCCCACGGGTTGGTGCGGGAAGAACCGTAGCGCTGGCGGGAACGCGTAGGAGCCGCAGTCGGGGTCTGAGCGGACGGCGCCGGGGCGGTTTCTTCGCCGGGGACAGGGGAAGGCTCGGGGCCGCTGCCGGACACGGTGTCGTCGTTAAGCAGTTGCTTCTGTTCCTCGGCGAAGCGGCGGCGTTCGCGGCTTTCGGAGTAGAGGAAGTAGAGCAGGGCGCCGGGGGCGGCGACGCCGAACAGGATCCACTGGAGGCCGTAGGAAAGGTGGTTGCCGGTTTCGAGTTGGGGCAGGGGGATGGCGGTGAGGGTGCCGGGTTGGTCTGAGAGCAGTTGGATGTACGGCTCGACCATGACAGCGCCAGTGTCGACGCCGGACAGCTCCCCGACCTGGGCGGGGTTGATGGAGTGGACCATGTCGTAGCCCTGGTCGTGAATCGGCGCGGTGGGGTGGACGGCTTCCCCGGCGCGCAGCATGCCAGTGATGGTGACGTCGCCGGTAGGTGCTGCGTCGATGTCCGGCACACCGGTGGAGCCTTCGGCGGGGACCCAGCCGCGGTTGACAAGGATGGTGCGGCCGTCGTCAAGCGTGAACGGCGTGAGCACCTGGAACGCAGGGGTGCGGTCGACGGAACGCAGGCGAAGCAACACGTCGTTGCCCGTGTAGTGGCCGGTGGCGACCACACGTGACCATTCGTCGGCGGGTGCGAGCGTGGTGCCGGGCAGGCGGTCCACCAGCGGTTCGGGATCGTGGTCGAACGCCGCGGAGATGTGTTCGTTGCGCTCGACTAACTGTTCGTTCTTGCCGAGTTGCCAGGGCGCGAGGAACGTGAAGGCAAAGTAGGAGAAAATGCCGACGACGATCGCCGCGATGATCCAGCCGGGGTTGAGCAGTTGGCGCCACCACGGCTTTTGGGAGGACTTGTTGGCATTCACGCCCACTTAGCCTAGCTGATCGCGTACCCAGTGGATAATGCCGTCGGCGGCGGCTTCGATCTGTTCGCGCACCACGGTGAAGCCCTCGGGCCCGCCGTAGTACGGGTCGGCAACGCCAGCGCCCTCAGGTGTGTCGGGGTCGAAGGAGCGCAGCAGACGGACCTTGTCTTCGGGCACGCCGCGCACGACCAACTCCGACACGTGGTTGGTGTCCAGCGCGACGATCAGGTCGGCTTGCTCCTGCTCGTAGCCAAACTGTTGGGCGCGGTGGGCTTCGCCGTCGTAGCCGTGGTTGGCCAGTTCGCGCCGGGCGCGTTCGTCGGCTTTGTGGCCGACGTGCCAGTCGCCGATGCCTGACGACGACACGCGCACCGCATCGCCCAGTCCCGCGTCCTCCAACTTGGAGCGCACGATGACCTCGGCCATCGGGGAGCGGCAGATGTTGCCGGTGCAGACGAAATCAATATGCAGCACGGATGATCCTTTCCAACTCGCGTGCGTCCGATGCTACGTAGGTCGCCTCGTCCCATTCGGGTGCGGCACCGTAACCCCAGGTCACGGCAACACTCGGGATGTCAAAGGTGGCGGCACCGGTGAAGTCGTGGGTGCGATCCCCAATCATCAGGGGACGTTTTGGCGCGACGTTGTCCAGCACGTACCGGATCACGTCGGCCTTCTTGGCGCGTACGCCGTCGTTAGATGCAGCGCCCAAAAAGTCGATGTGTTCGAGCATCCCTGCGCGCTCGAGGGCGGCTCGCGCGAAGCGTTCGCTTTTCGACGTCGCCGTGCACACCCCAAAACCTTCCCCCTTCAACCTGGCCAGCAGGTCGGCCATGCCGTCGAAAACCTCGAAGCGTTGCCAGCCTTCGGTGGACATGTAGGCGGAGTAGGCCTGCATGGCTTGTTCGACCTGGTCAGGCGACATGCCGAGCGCGCGCATCGATTCCGGCATCGGTGGCCCGGGGATGCGTTTGATGAACTCCTCGTCCGGTTTATCCCAGCCCACGGCCTCTAATCCGAGGAGGAATCCGTGGCGGATGCCGGGGAATGAGTCGATGAGGGTGCCGTCGACGTCGAAAAGCAATGTGGTGTTCACACCTCACCACTGTTCCAAATTTGTAGGCTTGCTGCCATGACTGCTGTGACTGTGCAAAACGTTGTTGATGCCCTCGAGGCTGCCTCCCCGCCGGCGCTGGCGGAAAGCTGGGACCAGGTTGGGCTGGTCTGCGGCGACCCTGACGCTGAGGTGACCAAGGTTGCGTTCGCGTTGGATTGCACGCTGGAGGTGGCTGAGCGGGCCGTGGCACAGGGTGCGCAACTGTTGGTTGTGCACCACCCGTTGCTGCTGCGTGGTGTGCATTCAGTGGCGGCGAACACCCCGAAAGGCAAGGTTATCCACACGTTGCTGGCTGGCGGATGCGCGCTGTTCGCCGCGCACACGAACGCTGATTCGGCGCGCCCGGGTGTGTCGGACAAACTCGCCGAGCTCGTCGGCATCAAACCCGGCCGCCCGATCAAGCCGGTGCTTCTCGACGCCACCGACCGCTGGGGCGTCCACGTCCCACCAGCGGATGCCGACGCCCTGAAGCGCGCCCTGTTCGAGGCCGGCGCGGGCGAGATTGGCAACTACCGCGAGTGCGCGTTTTCTTACGCGGGCACCGGCGAGTTCACCCCGGTCGAGGGCGCCGACCCGACCGACGGCACCGTCGGCGAGCACTTCACCGCCGAGGAGATGCGTGTGGAGTTCGTGGCGCCGGCGAGGCTGCGGCGTGGGCTCGTCGATACGCTACGCGCGAACCACCCTTACGAGGAGCCGGCGTTCGACATCGTCCAGATCGAGCACACCGGGGATTTGTCCACGGCCACCGGGCTGGGGCGCGTGGGCGAGTTGCCGGAGCCGATGACGCTGCGCGAGTTCACCCAGCAGGTGGCCAACGCGCTGCCGGAAACCGCGTGGGGCGTGCGCGCCGCCGGCGATCCGGACCAGATCGTGCAAAAGGTCGCGGTGTCCTCCGGCTCCGGCGACTCGTTCCTTTCGGATGTGTCCAAACTCGGTGTGGACGTGTATGTCACCTCGGATCTGCGCCCCCACCCGGTCGACGAGCACCTGCGCGCCGGTGGGCCTGCCGTCATCGATACCGCCCACTGGGCCAGCGAGTTTCCCTGGACCGAGCAGGCAGAGAGTATCGTGTCCCCTCTAGGCGTGGACACCGAGATCCTGCACATCCGCACGGATCCCTGGACCGTGTCCGCGCACCCCGCGAACTAAAGGAGTACTGATGCACCTATCCCAAGACCTGCAACCCGTCCTCCTGGAGCTCGCGCTCGCCGACGCCGCCAAGGGCCAGACGCGCGTTCGTCCCGAAGTCCAAGAGCTACAGAAGCTTCTCGACGAACGCACGCGCATGACCGAGGCTTCCGCCTCCGCCCAACTGGCCGTGGATGACATGGAACTAGAAATCCTGCGCATCCAGGAAGACGAGCGGAAACTGAAGAAGCGCGAACTCGACGACAAGCGCCAGCTCAGTGCAGAGACCGACCCGGAGCGTCGCAAGGACCTGGAGCACGACCGCTACGCCGCGAAGTCGCGCATCGCGGACCTGCTCTACGAACTCAAGGAAGCCCACAACGAGATCGCTGCGCTGCGCAACAACCGCGACATTCACGCCGCCCGCGTCGATGAACTCAACCGCAAGGTCGAGGCCGCCCAGCGCGCCGTCGATGCGTTGCCGGAAGAAGAAGCGGTGGACACCGACGCGCTGCGTTCCCGCCTGCCGGAGGACGTGCTGAAGGCGTACGACGACATCGGCGCCGCCAAGTTCAACGGCCGCGCCTGCGGCGGCTGCTTCATCCAACTCCCGCCGTCCGAGCGCGCCGAAGTACTCGCCGAGCCGGAGGACACCCTGCCGGCCTGTCCGAACTGCGGCACCCTGCTGGTGCGCGTGAACCCGGCCACCGACGAGGTGTAAATGCAGGTCAAGATGTACTGCGACGGCGGCTCCCGCGGAAACCCGGGGGTCGCCGGATCCGGCTCCGTGGTCTACGACACCGACGGCGAAACCCTTGCAGAGATCGCCTACGTGGTGGGGAAAAAGTCCACCAACAACGTCGCTGAATACTACGGTCTGGTCCGCGGACTGGAGGCCTCGCGCGAGGTCGGCGCCACGCGGGTGGACGTTTTCATGGACTCCAAACTCGTCGTCGAGCAAATGACCGGCCGGTGGAAAATCAAACACCCGGACATGCAAAAACTCGCCCGGGAAGCCCGCGACCTCGCCTCCTCCTTTGAGAAGGTCACCTACACCTGGGTTCCGCGCGCCAAGAACAAGAAGGCCGACGAGTTGTCCAACGTGGCCATGGACGCGGCCGCGCGTGGCGACAAGCCGGGGATTGTGAAGGGCACCGGCGTGTGGGGCGGCGGTGGCAAGGCTTCGGCCCAAGAGGAGAAGCCGGCGGAGGGGCCGGTCGTCGAAAAGAAAAAGCGCGATGCCGCTGGCCACTGGGCTGGAAACTCCGAACCGCGAACGCGGTTCATTCTGCTGCGGCACGGGCAAACGCAGCACTCGGCTGAGATGCGTTTTTCTGGTGTGTCCAATCCAGACCTCACCGATATTGGCCGTGAGCAGGCGAAGCGTGCCGCAGAGGCGCTGCGTTCGTTCGGGCGCATCGATGCCATCGTTGCCTCCCCGCAGGCGCGCGCCCAGCAAACTGCGCAGTTCGCCGCGGATGTACTCGGCCTGGAAATCCGTACTGACGAGGGCTTCCGCGAACTCGACTTCGGCGACTACGAAGGGCTGACCCGCGACGAGGCGATTGCGAAGGGGGAGGAGACGTATGCGACGTGGCAGGAATCGCCAAACAACGCGCCCCCTGCCGGCGAGTCGCTGACGGCGTTCCACCGCCGCGTCACCCGCGCCCGGCTGAAACTGCAGGAGCGCTACGAAGGCCAGAACGTACTCGTGGTCACCCATATGACCCCGATTAAATCCATGGTCCGCCAGGCTCTCGGCGCGAACGCCGAACTGTTCAAGCACCTGTTTTTGGACCTGGCAAGCATCTCTGTCGTGGACTACTTCGGCGAATTCGGTGTGGTTCGCTGCGTGAACGACGTCGCCCACCACCGCGGGTAGAGGAGACTGGGGCTACGGACTGGGGGGGGGGGGG
>NZ_KV826394.1:401841-436485 GCF_001835905.1 Corynebacterium sp. HMSC034E11 | reverse complement strand
GGGGGGGGGGGGGGGGGGGGGGGGGGGGGGGGGGCGACCGCGGCGGCCACCAACGCCGCCGCAAAACCACACGAAATGGCGCCGGCAGTCCAACGTTCGGGGGTGTGTGGGGGTGTGGCGCTATTGACCTGACGCTCAGCTGCAGTTTAGGTTGTTCTGCACATGGTGCAAACGTTTGCACACATCACTAGCACCCAACACGATCCGGACACACACGGAGGGACCCATGGCAGCACGGGCCACGTTGCGCGAGGTTGCGCTCGACGCCGGTGTCTCGCCGTCCACGGTGTCGCGGGCGCTGGCGGGAAACCCGGCGATCTCGAAACAAACGCGGGACCGGGTGTTTCATTCGGCGGCGAAGTTGAATTACGTGCCGAATTTGCAGGCGAGGGGGTTGCGCTCGGCAGCGTCGACCGCGGTGGGGCTAACCATTCCGAGCCTGGTCAATCCGTTTTTCGCGCAGTTGGCGGCGTCGATTCAGCAGGCGGCGGACACCGATGGGTTTTCGGTGATGATCGCCACCACCAACGAGGACGCCGGCCAACTCGACGCCGCGTTGCAGACCTTTAGCGGCCAGCAGCTGGCCGGGGCGATTATTGTGCCGTCGATGCATAGCGCGCCGATGGTGCAGTCGCTGCTGGATCGGGGCCAGATGATTGTGCAGGTGGATCGGGTGCTGCCGGGGCTGGAGGTGCCGTCGGTGATTACGGACGCGCGGGCCTCCATCCGCAAGGCCGTCCAGCACCTCAAAGACAACGGCCACTCGCGGATCGGTTACATCGCGGGCCCGTCGAGTACGTCGACGGGGCTGCAGCGACTGGAAGGCTTCCACGACGCGATCCGCGAAACCAAAGAGACGAACGGCCTGATCTTCCGCGGCGGCTACAGCAGCGCGGAGGGCTTTGCGGGCGCTGCTGACCTGCTCAAGCGTGGTGCGACGGCGATTATCGCGGGGGATTCCATGATGACGGTCGGCGCGCTGCAGTACGTGCTGGACCACAAGATTGGTCTCGGCGAAGACCTCGCATTGATTGGGTTTGATGACCAGCCGGCGTTTCAGATGCAGCCCGTTCCGTTGACGGTGATTGAGCAACATGTGGAGGACGTCGGCAGACGTGCGTGGGAGAAGATCGCCGCGCTGATCCGTGGGGAGCCGACCTCGCAGCACGAGGTGTTACCCACCACATTGACTATTCGAGAATCCAGCAATTTCAACTTCACTCCAAGGAGGTGCAGCAGATGACCACAGCGGTAAAACCCCTGATCCGGTTGGACGGCATTTCGAAGTCATTCGGGCCGATCAACGTGATTGATAACGTCTCGCTCGCCGTCGAGCCGGGTCGCGTGCTTGCGCTGCTCGGCGAGAACGGCGCGGGTAAATCGACGCTGATCAAGATGATGTCGGGCGTGTATCAGCCCACCTCGGGGCGCATTCTTATCGACGATAAACCGGTCACCCTGCCCGACACCAAGGCCGCAGAAGCGCACGGTATTGCCACGATCCACCAGGAGTTAAACCTGGTGCCGACGCTGTCGGTGGCAGAAAACATCACGCTCGGGCGCACGCCGCGCCGGATGGGGTTGGTGAACTTCAAGGAGATGCGCCGCATCGCCGCTGAAGCCATCGACCGCATCGGCCTGAAGGTGGACCTGGACACGCCGGTCGGCGAGCTCGGTATTGCGCACCAGCAGTTGGTTGAAATCGCGAAGGCGTTGTCGATGGATGCGCGTGTGCTGATTCTCGACGAGCCCACCGCGGCCCTTACCGGCCACGAGGTTGACCAGTTGTTCATGGTGGTCGACGATTTGAAGGCCAACGGGGTGGGCATGGTGTTTATCTCGCACCACCTGGACGAGATCGCCCGTATCGCCGACAGTGTGGCGGTGCTTCGCGACGGCAACTTTGTCGCCGAGGTCCCCGCCACCACCCCAGAGGCGGAACTCGTGCGCTACATGGTCGGCCGCGACATCGAGGACCAGTACCCGAAGGTGGATAAAGAGATCGGCAAACCGCTGCTGACCGTGGAAAACCTCACCACGGAAGGCAAGTTCAAGGATGTCTCCTTCGAGATCCGCGCCGGCGAAGTCGTCGGCCTGGCGGGTCTTGTTGGCGCGGGCCGTACCGAGGTCGTGCGCGCCATCGCGGGTGCCGACCACGTCGATTCCGGCACCGTTTCCATCAACGGCGAGCCACTCCCGTCCGGCTCCGTCGCTCAGGCGATCAAGCGCGGCATCGGCCACGTGCCCGAGGACCGCAAGGCGCAAGGCCTCGTGCTTGGTGCCACGGTGGGGGAGAATATTGGACTGGCCACGTTGCGGTCGTCGTCACGCGCAGGGATCGCGGATGTGGGTGGTCAGCGCAAGCGTGCGGATGACGTCGCCAAGCAATTGCGCGTGCGCATGGCCGGCATCGATCAGGAGATCCGCAACCTGTCCGGCGGCAACCAGCAAAAGGCCGTATTCGGTCGTTGGGTGCTGGCGGGCTCGAACATTTTGCTTCTCGACGAACCCACGCGCGGTGTCGACGTCGGCGCCAAAGTGGAGATCTACAACATCATCAACGACATCACCCAGGCCGGCGGCGCAGTGCTCATGGTGTCCTCGGAACTGCCTGAGGTTATTGGCATGTCGGATCGCATCCTGGTGATGTCCGGCGGCCGCATCGCAGGCGAACTGCCCGCGGGTGCCACCCAGGACGAGATTATGGCGCTGGCGGTGTCCCACGTCGAAGACCACGTCGAACCACTTACAGAAACGCCACTTACAGAAACGGAGGCCCGCGCATGACGGGAACGACTACGGATGAGCGCTTGAGTACTCGCCAGCGCGTCATCAACTGGATCATGAACAACGGCGCGCTCGTCGGCCTGATCGTGCTGTGCATCGCGCTGTTCATCGCCACCCCGCACTTCCTCACGGTGAACAACCTGATCAACGTGGGCGTGCAGGCCGCCACCGTGGCGATTTTGGCGTTCGGCATGACGTTCGTCATCGTCACCTCGGGCATTGACTTGTCGGTCGGCGCGGTGGCGGCACTCAGTGCCATGGTCTCGGCGCACTTCTTCGTCGAGGCAGGCTGGCCCGGTTGGCTGACGCTGATCGCGGGTCTGCTCACCGGCTTCGCCGCAGGTGCCGTCAGCGGTATCGCCACCGCTTACGGCAAACTCCCGGCGTTCATTTCCACCCTGGCCATGATGTCCATTGCCCGCGGCGCCACCTTGGTGATCTCCCAGGGCTCGCCGATGGCTACCGCCGAGGAGGTGAACTGGCTCGGCTCCAACGCCGGAAAGTTCCCTATCCCGATTCTGATGATGCTGCTGGCCGGCGTGCTGTGCTGGTTCATCCTCTCGCGCACCGTGCTGGGCCGTTCCATGTACGCAATCGGTGGCAACGAGGAGGCCGCGCGACTATCCGGCATTCCGGTCAAGCGGGTGCTCGTCGCCGTATACGCGCTCAGCGGGCTGTTCGCAGCGCTTGCCGGTTTGGTCATGGCGGGCCGCCTGTCGTCCGCGCAGCCGCAGGCCGGTGTGGGCTACGAACTCGACGCGATTGCCGCCGTGGTCATCGGTGGCGCGTCGCTAGCCGGAGGCACCGGTAAGGCCACCGGCACGCTCGTCGGCGCGATCCTGCTCGCCGTGATCCGCAACGGCCTGAACCTGCTCAACGTCAGCTCGTTTTGGCAGCAGATTGTCATCGGTGTGGTCATCGCCGCTGCCGTTGGCTTCGACGTGCTGCGCAAGAAGACCACCGTATAGACCCCCTTTTCACAACTTCAAGGAGAACCCGAAATGTCTTTCGCTCGTAAGGCCACCGCCATCGTTGCTGCTGCGGCCATGACCCTGTCGCTTTCCGCCTGCAACCGCGACTCCGCCGACGAGGGCGCGGTCACTCTGGCGCTGTCTACCCAGACCAACCCGTTCTTCGTCCAGCTTCGCGACGGCGCCCAGGAGAAGGCCGACGAACTCGGCATCGCCCTGAACGTCCAGGATGCTTCCGATGACGCTGCGACCCAGATCGACCAGCTCAACAACGCGATCACCTCCGGCACCGACGCCGTGATCGTCAACCCGACCGACTCCGATGCCGTCGTCCCGGCTGTCGAGGCCCTGAACAACGCCAGCATCCCGGTCATCGCCGTGGACCGTTCCTCCAACGGCGGCGATGTCGCCTCCTTCATCTCTTCCGACAACGTCGCCGGCGGCAAGCAGGCAGCCGACGAGCTGGCCAAGGCCATCGGCGAAGAGGGCGAGATCCTCATCCTGCAGGGCATCGCCGGTTCCTCCGCCTCCCGCGACCGCGGCAAGGGCTTCAAGGAGGGCATTGCCAACTACCCGAACATCAAGGTTGTCGGCGAGCAGACCGCTAACTTCGACCGCACCGAAGGCCTGAACGTGGCCACCAACCTGCTGCAGGCGTACCCGAACGTGAAGGCCATCTTCGCGGAGAACGACGAGATGGCCCTCGGCGCCATCGAGGCACTCGGCGATCGTGCCGGCAAGGACGTCATGGTCATCGGCTTCGACGGCACCACCGACGGCCTGAAGGCAGTCACCGACGGCCGCATGCACGCCACCATCGCCCAACAGCCGGGCGAGCTCGGCGCCCGTGCGGTTGAGGAGGCTGCGAAGCTGCTTCGCGACGAAGACGCCACCGCCATCGTCCCGGTCGACGTTGTCACCGTGACCAAGGAAAACGTAGGCGACTTCGAGTAATGCGCAAGACAGGCATTCTCAACGCCCAACTGGCCCGCGCGATCAACGGCCTCGGCCACACCGACACGTTCGCCGTGGCGGACTGCGGCCTGCCCATCCCGGCCGGGGTAGAGGTCGTGGACCTCGCGCTGGTCTTCGGCGTGCCCCGCTTTGCCGATGTCGTCGAAGCGATTCTGGATGAGGTTGTGGTGGAAGGTGCGGTCGTCGCTACGCAAGCGCCCGATGAGGTCGCATTACTTTGCGACGACCCCACCCGCGTCGACCACGAACACCTCAAACAGGCCCTTGCGGACTGCAAGTTCGTGGTCCGCACGGGGGAGACGACCCCGTACGCCAACATCATCTTCCGCAGCGGGGTCCCGTTCTAACCCGGCGTGTTTGTGGCGGTTCCGCTCTCACGCCCTAAAGGCGTATGCTTTAGACCGCGAATGAGCCGGCCGGGCGGCCGCGGCGGCGCGAACCACCTCAGCATTGAGGCAGGCGCACGTCGAGGAAAGTCCGGACTCCACACGGCACGGTGGTTGCTAACAGCAACCCGGAGCGATCCGCGGGAAAGTGCAACAGAGAGTAGACCGCCCCGCCTTGTGCGGGGTAAGGGTGAAAGGGTGCGGTAAGAGCGCACCGGCATGCGTGGCAACACGTGTGGCCAGGTAAACCCCACCGGGAGCAAGGCAAGAACCCCTGCGCGTGCGCAGAGGTCGTCGGATGTGATGAGGCTGCCCGCCCAGTCCGAAGGTAGCTGCTTGAGGCACCCAGCGATGGGTGACCCAGATGGATGGTCGCCACCCCGCTTGCGGGGGACAGAATCCGGCTCATAGGCCGACTCATTCGCCCACTTCGTGGCACGATGGCGTTTTATGAAGCTCTACGCCGCACCCCTGAACTTCCGCGCCATTGCGCGCGAATTCGACGTGCCCACCGACTTTGCGCCATCGTTGCACGCAGAGGCCTCGGAGTTGGTGGACCGTTTCGCGGATGCGCGTATCGACGCCCGCGATATCCCCTTTGTCACCATCGACCCGGCCGGCTCTAAAGATTTGGACCAGGCCGTGTTCGTGGAGCAGCGTGCCGGTGGCGGGTGCCGGGTGCGGTATGCGATTGCGGACGTGGCGGCGTTCGTGGACAGTGACTCCGCTGTGCACGAGGAGTCGTTGCAGCGCGGCCAGACGATCTACCTGCCCGACGAGCCGGCACGCCTGCACCCGGAGGAAGTCTCCGAAGGGTCGGCGTCGCTGCTGCCGGACGTGGATAGGCCCGCCGTGCTGTGGACCTTCGACCTGGACGGGGAAGGGGAGGTCGACTCGGCCCACGTCGAGCGCGCACTCGTCCACTCGGTGGCGCGTTTGGACTACGAGGGCGTGCACGCCTCCCTGGAGGATGGCTCCATACACCCCTCGATTGCACTGTTGCCGGAGGTTGGCCGGTTGCGTCAGCAGTCGTCGCTACGCAGGCACGCGATCAACCTGCGTGTGCCGTCCGTGCGCGTGGCCCGCGACGGAGACGCCTACGAACTCGCCATTGAGCCACGCCACCCGATCATGGACTACAACTCGGAGATCTCCCTGCTCACCGGCATGGTTGCAGGCCAGATGATGGTGGACGCCGGCGTGGGGTTCCTGCGTACCCTCCAGCCGGCGTCAGCGGAAAGCGAGGCCGAGTTCCGCCGCGAGGCCCGCAACCTGGGCTTCGACGTCACCGGCGACATTGGCGAATTCCTGGCCGGCGTGGACGCGGACACCCCGCACGGCATGGCCGTCATGCGCGAAGCCCAAAAACTCCTGCGCGGCTCCGGCTACGTCGACCTGTCCAAGGACGCTCCCGAGGTCCACGCCGGGATCGGCGGCTACTACGCCCACGTTACGGCGCCGCTGCGCAGGCTTATCGACCGCTTCGCCACCGAAGTCTGCCTCGCCATCTGCGCCGGCACACCCGTGCCGAAGTGGGTCACCCGCGACGCCGCACGCATGCTGAAAACCATGGGACGCTCCTCGCAGCTCGCCAACACGGTGGAAAAAGCCTGCCTGCATCTGACCGAAGCGACGGTGCTCGAGCCGTGGGTGGGCCACAACTTCGACGGTGTGACGCTCAAATCTGGCGAGGAGCAGTCCCGCGTGTTCATCGTCGACCCGCCAGTGCTCGCACCCTCCGCCGGTGCGCCCGAGGAAGGCGTATCCACGAAGTTCTCACTCGTCCACGCCGACATCGACGCCCGCGAGGTCGGCTTCGCCTGGCCCGCGGACTAGCGCTGGACTAGCGCTTACACCTCGAGGCGGGCGACCTCACCCGGGGTGATCTCCACGACCTGGAGATCCTTCGCCATTACGGCGGCGAACGTGTCGGCGTCTTGCACAGGCACGAACGCGATCACCGCGTCGGAGGTGCCCGTGGCGGCTGGGCGGGCAGCGACGGCACCACGCTCGCGCGCCAGGGCGACCAGCGCGTCCGGGGTGGTCAGGTCGTGGGCCTCGGACGGGGAGTTCAGCAGCGTGAACAGCTCGTTGGCGCGCCGGGAGCGCAGCGCCTTGGCGGCGGCAAGGGAGCGAAGCGTTTCGGTTTCGCAGAACTGCACCCACTGGCGGGCGACGTCGGGATCGGGTGCGGTCTCGTCGCCAACGGAGCGGCGTGCCTCGACCCACTGGACGACGCGGTTGGTGGCGTCGGGCAGTTGGCGAAGGGATTCGACGCCGAAGTTGGAGCAGGCGGCGTCGATAAACTCGCGGCGGTTCGCAATCGCCTTAGTCTGCACGTCGTACGGCTTGCCCAATTCCTTGGCCAGGGAGAACACGCGCACGCCGTGGCGGGCGGGGTGGGGCGCTTCGGTCAGTGACCCGTCGGCGTAGTCGAGAACACTTACGCCTGTGCCACCGCCACGCAGGGCCACGGAGTGGCGAGCGCGCAGCACCGCCAGCGATGAGTAGGTGGCTACGGCGTGCGAGCAGATCTCCGCGAGCCGGGTGCGGAAGGGTGCGGTATCGATGTCGCCGTGACCGCCCGCCAACGCCAGCGCGATCGCGGCATCGGCGGCGTACAACGAGCCAAGACCGGCACCGAGCGGCACGTCGGACTCCACCGTAATGTCCAGGCCTGCAGTGTCGCGGGAGAGAACCTGGCGTTGGATCAGCGACTGCACCAAACCGGTCCAGCGTCGTGCGAGCGGATCTGTGACCTCGTCCTCGTGCAGCGCGGCCAGGGTTGTTTTGGCGGTGAAGTCGCCGAAGGGGCCGCGGGCGGTCAGGGCGATGGTGTCGTCGTCACGCGGGCTCGCCGCCGCAGCCGCACGTAGCGACGCCGTCCCAGCCAACGTCACACCACCAAAGTGGTCAACGTTCTCGCCGATCAACACCCACGTCGCCGGTGCGGATGCCACATGTCCGCTGCCTGGGTGAGCTGCGCGGACGCGCTGGGCGGGGGAAGTTTTGGGGGTTTGAAATGCTGCCATTACACGCTCCTTAACGGCCACCACACTACCAACCGTCTCGGTAGGGTAGGGGCGGTAAAAGCAACGAACATAAAGGAGCAGATCATGGCCGACGAGCAGTACTACTACAACCCGTCTACCGGCGAGGTCACCCAGGGCAAGGAAGCATCCTGGGATAACCGCATGGGCCCGTACGCCACGCGCGAGGAAGCTGAAAACGCCCTGGCGATTGCAGCGCAGCGCAACAAAGCAGCGGATGCCGCCGACGAAGCCGACGATGACTGGGGCGAGACCCCTTCTTGGGAGAAGTAATCCCCGCCGGGCCGTGTCTTACGGCTTGATCTTCTTAAACGCCTTGCGCACTTCGCGCACGGTGTCGTCGTAATCGCGAAGCGACGCCTCGCCGCGGTCGAGTTCGCGCTGGTAGAGCATGCCGTAGGAGAAGGTGTCCTCGCCGCGCTCGCGGGCCTCGTTAGCGAGCCGCTCGATGCGGTCGCGTGAGGTCACCGCGTCCTGGAAGTCACCCAACTGGCTTTGCAGCGCCTTGCACGCCTTAGCCAAACGCCCTGCCTTCAGGCCTGCTTCCTGGGCTGCGACGGCGGAGTAGCGCAACTTCTTGGCAGCCTTGCGCACGTCGTGGACGTAGTCCTCGCGCTCGTGCAGCGGCAAGGTGGTGTCGTCGTAGTATTCGGCGACCTTCTTGTGGCGCTTCTTCAACTTCTTGTAGCCGCGCTTGAGGTGGTCGTAAAGGACCTCCTTGGATTGCTTCTTCTCCGACTTGGCGCCGTCATCATCCCCAGCGCCGTCACCAACCGCCACTGGCGGCTCCGCCAGCAGGGCATCTACGGCATCCAGCAGCGACATGAACCGCTCGGAGTCCAGCATCTCCACAATGTCGGCGTGGGCGGCCTCGTAGTCGCGGCGCATGTCGTGTTCGATATGGGTGCGCGCGGTGTCGTCGATAAGCCCAGATTCGTCCGAATCCAGCAGGGCGAGAAAACGCTCCTCCACAACCTCCGCATCGCGCGCGACACCGAGCACGCCGGCGGAGAACTTCAGTTCATCCTCGAGTGTTGCTAGTGCTTCGCCTTCGAGGATGCCCTCGAACGTCTCCAGCAGGGAGCGCATCTCGCGGGTGGCCACGCGCAGTTGGTGGACGGAATCGAACTCATCGGCGCGCACGCGCGGTTCCCAACCCACGATCGCGTCGCGCTGTTTGCGTAGCGACGACACCACCGCCGCAGCCGGCGTCCCCTCCTCAACTTCGCCTTGGACGTGTGGGGGCAGGGGAGCGGACTTGATCGAATCACCAAGCGCGGTGGCCAACTTCGACGGCGAGGAGGACTTGCGCGCGCCCGCAGAGATCAGGAAGGAACCTGCCTGGGTAATCAGGTCATCGCCCGCCTCGGTGCCCGCAAGGGCGTCGGCGAGCTCGAGCTCCCATTCGCGCCAGGTGGTGCGCTCACCACCGGGAAGAAGGGACCAGGCGGTGACGTGGTCGTCGCAAAACTCCGCAACCGGGCCATCTTGGCCTGCAAGCGTGATCTCCACGCGGCGGTTATCCACCTGTGCGATCGGCTCGAGCGCTTCCGTGCGCACAATGGCGCGAACCTGGGACAGGAGGGCGTCGGGCACGGTCGTGGGGTCGTCGAGAGGCATGCGCACCTCCTTGCGGCCATCTTCCTGCGGCAACTTGATGTGCCAGCCATCATCCGAACCGCCGGTGCGACGACGCAGCGTGATCTTGGAACGCGTCAGGCGCAGATCGGCCGTGTCGTAGTAGACCGCAGACAGGTTGTGCTCCTGCGTGGACTCAATCGACGTCACCCCCGGCAGTTGAATGAGATCAGGAATGCCGGTGTCCTCATCCACCGCCAACTTGATCTCCACCTCAAGGAAGTTTTGTGGTGCCTGTTCAGCCTGTTCGGACATGGTGCGTGTGTTCTCCTCACCGACGCGGGTTCGACATGTGATCGACGCAGTTTCAGCGCATGTAATGCCTCCGAGTCTAGCGCGCACGCCGATTTGCGCTTGGCCCGTTTTCGAATCGCGGCGCCCGCTACAGTTATGTGCCATGAGCGCCCAAACCGACAACGTGCTGCGACTCGTCGAGCAGCAAGACATTGCATTTATCCGCCTGTGGTTCACCGACATTTTCGGCTCGCTGAAAACGGTGATGATGTCGCCTGCGGAACTCGAGAGCGCCTTCGAAGAGGGCGTGGGTTTCGACGGATCCTCGATCGAGGGCTTCTCTCGCGTCTCCGAGTCGGACACACTGCTGCGCCCGGACCCGTCGACGTACCAGCCGTTGCCGTTCGATGAGGACTCTGGTCTGCAGACCGCGCGCATGTTTTGCGACATCACCATGCCCGACGGCGGCCCGCTGTTCGCGGATCCGCGCCAGGTACTACGCCGCCAGATCAACAACGCCCGCGACATGGGCTTTGAGTTTTTGGCCAGCCCCGAGATTGAGTTCTACGTGGTCAAACCCGGCGAGGGCGACCAGCCACCAACACCAGCGGACAAAGGCGGCTACTTCGACCAAGCCAAACGCAACGAGGCGCCGCGCCTGCGACGCATGGCGGTGTCCGCACTCGAGTACATGGGCATTGTCACCGAGTTCTCCCACCACGAGGGTTCGCCGGGGCAGCAGGAGATCGACCTGCGCCACACCGACGCGCTGACCATGGCTGACAACATCCTGACCTTCCGCTATCTGGTCAAGACCGTCGCGGAGATTAACGGCGTGCACGCCACGTTCATGCCCAAGCCGTTCGCGGACCTTGAAGGCTCGGCGATGCACACGCACTTCTCCCTGTTCGAAGGCGACACCAACGCGTTCCACGATCCAGACGACGAAATCAGCCTCTCCAAAACCGGCCGCCAGTTCATCGCCGGCATTATCGAGCACGCCAGCGAAATCTCCGCGGTGACTAACCAGTGGGTGAATTCGTACAAGCGCCTCCAGTTCGGCTCCGAAGCGCCGACCGCGGCGACCTGGGGCATTTCGAACCGTTCCGCGATGGTGCGTGTGCCCACCTACCGCCTGCACAAGGCGGAGTCGCGCCGGGCGGAGGTGCGCTCGCTGGATTCTGCCTGCAACCCCTACCTTGCCTACGCGGCGATCCTGGCGGCCGGCCTGAAGGGGATCGAGGAGGGCTACGAGCTCGACGAGCCAGCACGCGACGACGTCTTCGCGCTGACCCGACGTGAGCGCCGCGCCATGGGGTACCGGGACCTGCCGACCTCGCTTGATCAGGCGCTACGCCACCTGGAGCGCTCCGAGTTCATGGCGGAAGTGCTTGGCGAGCAGGTCTTCGAATTCTTCCTGCGTGCGAAGTGGCAGGAGTGGCACGAGTACACCTCGAAGATCACCCCGTGGGAGATCGAAACCGGGATTGATTTGTAGTGAAGCCCGCGAAACTTGGCCTGACCAGCCCGCGCGCCGCCGAGGACTTAGCCGAGCTCGGTTTTGATGCCGAGGAGCTTGGCTACACGTTGGCGGGTGCCGCGGATCCGGATCTGGCGCTCAACAACGCTTACCGCCTGCATGAGGCACTGGATTCGTGGGACGAGCTGCTTGCCGAACTGCGCGCGAACTCGATTTTCCGCACGCGCTTCTTCGCGCTGCTCGGTGGCTCGACAGCGCTGTCGGATCACCTCATTGCCAATCCTGAGCAGTGGCGTTTGCTTTGCGACGACCTCCCGTCCCGCCCCGACATGTTCCGCACCATGCTCGGCGCGGTTGGCGTGGATGCGGACGGGCCGGGCCTGTATAGGGCTGAGGTGGGTGAGGTTGGCGTCGCAAAGCAAAAGCTCCGTACAGCCCACCGCAACCTCGTGATGCGCGTTGCAGCCGCAGACCTGGCCGGCACTTTCGCCGCGGTGAAGGGCTTCGGCGAGGGCGAACCAATGACGTACGCCTACACCACGGACCGGCTCACGGACCTGGCGGATGCGGCGCTGACGGCTGCGCTTGCGGTCGCGGTGCGGGAAGTCTACGGCGATGAGGATGTCGACGCGGACTTGGCTGTCATCGCCATGGGCAAGTGCGGCGCGTGGGAGCTGAACTACATCTCGGATGTGGACGTCGTATTCGTCGCCGAGCCTGTGACCACCAAGATCACGCGCGTGGCCAGCGAGATGATGCGCATCGGCTCCGCCTGCTTCTTTGACGTGGACGCGAACCTGCGACCCGAAGGCGCAGCCGGAGCCCTGGTGCGCACGCTTGATTCGCACGTGGCGTACTACAAAAAGTGGGCGCAGACCTGGGAGTTCCAGGCACTGCTCAAGGCCCGTCCGATGACCGGGTCAATGGATCTGGGCCAGGCGTATTCGGACGCGTTGTCGCCGCTGGTGTGGGAGGCGTCCCAGCGCGACTCCTTCGTCGAAGACGTCCAAGCCATGCGCCGCCGCGTGCTGGAAAACGTGCCCGCAGACGTGCGCGACCGTGAACTCAAGCTCGGCCCCGGTGGGCTTCGCGACGTCGAGTTCGCCGTCCAACTCCTCCAACTCGTGCACGGGCGTATCGACGACACCCTGCGCGCCCGCAACACCCTCGAAGCCCTCGCCGACCTGGCCAAAGGCGGATACGTGGGCCGCGAGGACGCCAAAGTGCTCACCGATGCCTACGAGTTTTTACGCCTGCTCGAGCACCGTCTCCAACTGCAGCGGTTCAAGCGCACCCACCAACTGCCAGATGCCGATGATGAGAAGCGCAACCGGTGGCTCGCCCGCGCCGCAGGCTTTTCTGCCGGCCCGCGCGGGTCCGCCCCTGAGGCGATGAACCGGCATCTCAAGGCCATCCGCCACGAGGTGGCCACGCTGCACGAGCGTCTCTTCTACCGCCCGCTGCTGGACGCCGTGGTGGACCTCACCGTCGGTGAAGCAACACTTTCCGCCGCCGGTGTGAAGGACCAGTTGGCAGCCCTGGGCTACCGCCACCCGGCGCGCGCGTTCGACCACCTGACCGCGCTGATCAAGGGCACCTCCCGCAAGGCGAAACTCCAGACCATCCTCTTGCCATCGCTTATGCACTGGCTGGCCGACACCGCCGACCCCGACCAGGGCCTGCTCAACTACCGCAAGCTGTCCGAGGCCGCTGTCGATCGCAGTTGGTTTTTGCGCATGCTTCGCGACGAAGGCGTGGCCTCCCAACGCCTCATGCACATCCTCGGCACCTCCCCGTACACCTCCGACCTGATCATTTCCGCACCTGACGTGGTGAAACTGCTCGGGGATGGCTCCGCCGGCCCGCGCCTGCTCGAGGTGGCTCCCGATCAGGTGCATAAGGCGATCATTGCCTCCGCGAAGCGCCACCAAGCCGACCCGGAGAAAGCGGTGTCGGTGGCGCGTTCCCTGCGCCGGGCCGAGTTGGCCCGTATCGCTGCGGCTGATCTGCTCGGTCTGATGGAGGTGCGCCAGGTCTGTCTGGAACTGACGTATGTGTGGGACGCGGTCCTTGAGGCCGCGCTGCAGGCAGAGGTGTATTCGACCACTGCCGCCGCTGGTCTCGACGAGGCCCCCGCACGAATCGCAGTGATCGGGATGGGCCGGCTTGGCGGCGCCGAGTTGGGCTACGGCTCTGACGCCGACGTCATGGTGGTCACCGAACCAGCAGACGGCGTCGACGAAACAGAAGCCATCGCTTGGGCCACGAAGGTGCTCGACCAGATCCGTACCCGCCTGTCCAAACCATCCGGCGACCCGCCGCTGGAGGTGGACCTGGGTCTGCGCCCCGAGGGTCGCTCCGGACCGGTGACGCGCACCATTGCCTCCTACGTGCGTTACTACCGCGAGTGGGGCGAAGTCTGGGAGCGCCAAGCACTCCTTCGCGCCAACGTCGTCGCCGGCGACCGCGAGGTAGGGGAGCGCTTCCTTTCGGCCATCGCCGAGTTCCGCTACCCCGAGGCCGGCGCAACGCCCGCCGATATTCGCGAGATCCGCCGCATCAAAGCCCGCGTGGATAACGAGCGCCTGCCCCGTGGCGCCGACCGGGCCACCCACACCAAACTTGGCCGCGGCGCACTTGCCGATGTGGAGTGGACCGTCCAACTGATCACCATGGCGCACGCGCATCGTCATCACGAACTGCGCACCCCGTCCACACTTGACGCACTGGACTTCCTCGTGGAGCTCGACGACCCCGAGGTGCTTTCCGCCGACAAGGCGCGAACCCTGCGCACCGCGTGGCTCACCGCGACCCGCGCCCGCAACGCTATTGTGCTCGTCTCCGGCAAGCGTGAGGACCAGCTCCCCGCACCGGGCCCGCAACTGGCCCAGGTCGCTGGCTCTGCCGGATACGACCCCGACGACCAGCAAGAGTTTCTCGAGGACTACCTGCGCATCACCCGGCGCGCCCACCGCGTGGTTGAGGAAGTGTTCTGGGGCGAAAAGCAGTCCCTGGAATTCGACTAGGCGCGGCGGTTGCGGAATCAATAAGCTCTGTGGGCATGGCAGTGAACATGACTATCGACCTTGACAACGCAACCTTCGCCGACCTCGTCGCACTCGTCGACGCCGCCCGCGTCGCCGGCATCGACCCGTCCGCAAAGCTCGAACTCGACGACACGACGCTTAACGTCACCGTCGAGCCGAGCCCGCGCCGGGCATCCACACCGGAGCAGCCGAAGGAGCGCTCGGTGGCACCGCTTGGCGACGCCGCAATCCGCTCCGTCGTGGACATCCTCACCGGCCGCCAGGAGCCCCCGCGCCACTAGCACCCCGGCACCGCCGCAGCACCCCGCCGGTGCGCGCTCACGCGCCACCGCCCCCGGCGCCCCGGCACCGCTAACGCGCCACCGCCCCTCCAACGTTCATATGCAGGGCTCGATATGCGTAAGTCCTGGTCACGGCTTTGGAGATACCTTTCGGGCCGTTTTCCCAATTTTGCGCTGACCTGCAGTTACGCATATCGAGCCCTGCATATGAACGAATCGAGGCCCCACGACCGCACCAAAGTGCGGCTTTCCGGGCCTGCCGACGCTGAACGTAAATGCCCATTCCGACCAAGGGCATACACCGATCACGTAGACTGCCCGGCGTGGACTTCATTTCGACGCGCGACGCAACTGCCCAGGCCCGTTCCTTCACTGACATCCTGCTCACCGGCTTAAGCCCGGACGGCGGGCTGTTTATGCCGGCGGTGTACCCGACACTTTCGCCGGCGCTTCTCGACGAGTGGCGCACCCTTTTGGCCAACGACGGCTACGCCGCACTTGCCGCAGAGGTGTTGAAGCTGTTCGTCGATGACATCCCGGCGGAGGACCTCGAGGCGATTGCCAAGCGTGCGTACCGCACCCCGGTGTTCGCGGACGAGGAGATCGTGCCGGTTACGCGTCTGAACGACGGCCTGCACATCGCGCACCTCTCCGAAGGTCCGACCGCTGCGTTTAAGGACATGGCGATGCAGCTGCTCGGCGAGCTCTTCGAGTACGAACTCGGGCGCCGCGGCGAAGAGATCAATATTCTGGGCGCGACCTCTGGCGATACCGGCTCGTCGGCCGAGTACGCCATGCGTGGCCGCGACAACATCCGCGTGTTCATGCTCACCCCGGCCGGGCGTATGACCCCGTTCCAGCAGGCCCAGATGTTCGGCCTGGACGACCCGAACATTTTCAACATCGCGCTCGACGGCGTTTTCGATGATTGCCAGGACGTGGTCAAGGAAGTCAGCGCGGACGCGGAGTTTAAGTCGAAGTACTCGATCGGCGCGGTCAACTCCATTAACTTCGCGCGTTTGCTTGCGCAGGTGGTGTACTACATCGCCACATACCTTAAGACGACGAAGACGAACGAGGAGCAGGTTTCGATCTGCGTGCCTACCGGTAACTTTGGCAACGTGTGCGCAGGCCACATTGCCAAGCAGATGGGGCTGCCGCTTGATCGCCTGATCGTGGCGACGAACGAGAACAACGTCCTGCACGAGTTCTTCACCACCGGTGATTACCGCCCGCGTTCCGCAGCCGACACGTACGCCACCTCGTCGCCGTCGATGGATATTTCCAAGGCGTCGAACTTTGAGCGCATGATCTTCGACGCGCTGGACCGCGACGCGGACACCACCCGCGAGCTCTTCGGCACCAAGGTCAAAGAGGGCGGCTTCGCGCTGGACACCGATACGCTTGAGCGCATCACCGACAAGTACGGTTTCGGCTCGGGCACCTCGACGCATGCGGACCGCATTGCCACGATCAAGCGCATCAAGGACGAGTACGGCGTGGTTATCGACCCGCACACCGCCGACGGCGTGTTCGTGGCGCAGCAGCTGGCAGACAGCGTAGAAACTCCCATTGTTGTGCTGGAGACTGCGCTGCCGGTGAAATTCGCGGATACCATTGTGGAGGCAATTGGCGAGCTTCCGGAGGTGCCGGAGCGCTTCGCCGCGATTATGGATGCCGAGCGCCACGTTGTGGATCTGCCGAATGACGCCGAGCAGGTCAAGGCATTCATCGCCGACGCAATCGAGCGCACGGACGTCTAGGAAAGGATCCCCACCGATGGCACAAGAGCAGTTCGCAGGCCCTGAGCAGTACACGGAGTTCGATCCGGAGAAGTTCCTGCGCGACATCAAGATCCAGGCCGAGGAAGCCGCCAAGGGTGACAAGTTTTTTCTTGACGACGACACCGACGCCGAAAACTCCGACGCCGACAAGTAAGGCTCGCGCTTGACCTTCCCTGAACATCAGGCAGGCGGCGACAACCTGGCGCGGCGCTACCAGCCGGAGGATGGCCAGCAGTGGCAGTTCCCGGACATGCCCGGCGTGCCCGGCACGCCCGCGCAGCCTGCTCTGTCTGCGCCGCCCACTCAGCGGCGTACGGGTTTGCGGACCGGTGGGTGGATTACGGTGATCGTCGCAACGCTTGCTGCTGTTGCGATGGTGGTGTGGCTCGGGCTGACCACGAGCCAATTCCCAACTCCCACGGTGGAGGAGCGCCACGCGCTTGAGCGTGTGCAAACGCCGGATGAGGCCCCGCCTGCACCGGTGGAGGAGAGCAACGTGCTCGTGCCTGCGTTCGCGCCGTGGGCGCCGGGTACGCGCATTCAGTCCACGGACCATTACCCGGAGCCGGGTGAACACTTCACCGCTCAGTCGTGCACTGCAGCGTTCTCGTTTACTGGCGCTGACGGCCGAGCCTATGCCGTGACTGCGGGCCACTGCGGGCGTGCGGGTGACCTTGTGTGGCCGACGAATGCGGAGACAGCCTTCGACTACGCGCACGAGGTGGGCAAGTTCATCTATTCCGGCATGTACGGCGACGCGAATGAGGAAACGAAAGGTATCGATGTCGGCATCATCGAGATCACCGATACCGAGCGGTTCATGGATGTCGTTGGTGCTCCGATCGCGACCGGTATCGCCAAGGACCTGCACGATCTCGACCGCGTGTGCAAAACCGGCGCGACCACCGGCTATACCTGCGGCAAGTTTGAGGCGACCCAGCGTGTGCAGATCGTGAATCTTGACGACGACGCCGAGGCCCAAACCCACGGCGACATCGCCTCCGTCTGCGCCGCTTCGGGCGACTCGGGCGGGCCAGTGTTCACCGAGATCAACGGTCGCGCCACGGTCATCGGAGTGGTCTCAGGAACCGAGGCTGGCCGTGCGGGGGAGGAGTGCTTCGAAGGCATGGAGGATCCGCTGCTGATGAGCTACTCCAACATCAACCAGGTGATGGCCGTGATCAACCACGTCGTGCCTGACGCGGATCTCGTGCCCCAGCGCTGGTAATCATAGCTGGTAATGCGCGCTGGTAGTTAGCGCTCGAGGCCCCACTTCTCGTTGAACGCCTCACCGGCGGGGAACGTCTTGGTGGACCTGCCGTCCTTCTTGTCGTTGTCCACCACGATGACCTCGTCGTCGTAGTAGCCGAAGAACGCGATGCGGTCGATCTCGTCGGGGCGGTCGAGTTGCTTCCACTGCCGCTCGAGTTGCTTCGCGTCGTAGCCGGTTGCTTCCGCGTCGGTCCAGATCAGTCTGATTTCGTGGAAGTTGTTCTGGGCGGGGTAGACGGCGAAGGACGCGGAGTCAGCGCCTTGGGCTACGGCGAAATCGAAGGTGTTTTGGATGGTGGTGGCGGGTATCGTCGCAAAGCAAAAGCCCCAGAAGTTCACCCGCATGCCGTCTGGGGTGGTCAGCTCGAGCGTGTCTAGGCAGTTCTGCTCGAGCAGGCGTGAGACGTGGCCGGCGAACTCGGTGGAATCGCTCATGACGTACTCGGCGAGATCGCCACGCGCCATCACACCAGTGTTGGTTTTGCCCACCTGCAGGTTCTGGATCAGGTGGGGGCGCACACTCGCCGCCACATTGGCAGGATCGGCCGGGGCCGGGTTAAAGGGGCGCACCGGTTGTGGCAGGGACGCCTCGGTGCGTTCCGCGTCTGCGGTGTAGCGCAGCCCGAACACGGCCCCCACCACCGCGGCGACGACGAGTGCGCCGTAGACCGTGACAAACACCGGCGTGGGCACGCGCTGCAGGAAGGTGCGCGTGGGCTGTTCGGGTTCGGTCACGGAAGTGCTCATATCGGAAGGGATTGTACACTCGTACCCATGCCTATCCCGGAGTTCATTGTGGAGACCCGTAAAAAGATCGGCACCGACCTGATGTGGGTGCCAAGCGTGTGCGCGGTGGTGTTGCGCGACTCGGCCGACACCTCCGACTGGGCGGTGCCGGACGTGCTGCTCGTGCGCCGCGCCGACAATGGGAACTGGACCCCGGTGACCGGCATCGCGGACCCGAGCGAGGAGCCTCACATGGCCGCGGTGCGCGAGGTGCTCGAGGAGACTGGTGTGGAGGTCGAGCCGGCGGCAATCCTCGGCGTCGGCGTGGTTGGCCCGGTCACGCACGACAACGGGGATAAGGCGACGTACATGTCGGTGCAGATTCGTTGCGAGGCTACAGACCCCACCGCCGTGCCCATCGTCGGTGACGACGAGTCGGTCGAGGTCGGCTGGTTCCCGATTTCCAACATGCCGGTGACCGACCCGAAGTGGCGCCTGACCATCGCTGATGCCGCAGCGCAGCGCCGCCACCCAGGCAGCTTCACCCCGCGCATGGGGCTGAAGAAGCGGTGAGATTCGGCGTCGACGTCTCCGAATACCAACGAGGCTTCGACTTCACCGGCTTCGACTTCGCCATCATCCGCACCACGGACGGCACCTACCGCGACCCGTGTTTTGAGCAATTGCTTCTCGACGCCACCACCGCCGGCTGCGCCACCTCCACCTACCACTTTCTCCGCGCCCCCTCAGAGGGCACGACGGTGCAGCGGCAGGTGGAGGTGGCGTGTGAGGTGCTCGTCGATACGCAATTGCCCATGTGGCTCGACGTGGAGTCACCCGCGGGGCTTACGCTTGACGACGTCCACACCGCTGTAGAGTGCTTCACCCAAGCTGGCGTGGAAGTGGCCGGGTTTTACACCAACGCCTGGTACTGGCGCCGGCACATGGGGATGGCCAGCCCTGCACAGTTTGGGGAACTGTGGCTCGCGCACTGGGGCGACAACACCGTGACGGACCCGGCGCAGTTGGGGAAGTGGCCGCGCCCGCTCGGGTTCCCGGAACCCGCGGTGTGGCAGTTCACCTCCCGCGGGCGCGTTGGCGGGATCGAGGTCGACCTCAACGTGGCGCGCTAGGCCGCCATCTGGCGCGCAGCCTTCGAGGTCTGGGGCGTCTGCGTCGACTGCGAGTTGTTGTCCCGGCGACCTTCGATAACCCAACTGATAAACCTGCTCGAGCACACCGTCCAGTGAGCGAGCAGCAGGAACGGAATTGCCAAGGCAACGGCGTCCAGCCAGTGCGACCCGTTGACCAGCGCCACCTGGTGGCCACCCATGCTCACCGTGCCCGGCGGGAACGTGCACGACCACCAGGCGGGGGAGTACTGCGTCCAGCGTGCGACGTTGGGGTAGAAGGTGACCATGGCGTAGATGGCCAGCGGGATGGACAGCATAAGCGCCACGTAGCCGTAGTGGACCGAGAAGTAGCCGGGGTAGAGGATCTGTAACGCGGTAGTGGATTGGCCGATCACGCCGAGCGGCACCCATGCGGTCGCAGAGTTCGGGCCCGACAGATCAACCTCACCGTGCCAGGCAGCCCAGTAGACGCGCATGAACACCGGCACTGCGGTCAGCAGCGACATGAAGAAAAACACTGTGCCCATGACGTGGTAGATCTGCCCGTAGTCGCGGGCCAGCCAGCCGGCCACAGACGCGGAGATCATCGGGCCGACAAGCGGCAGCCCCCACGTAAACCGTGGTTTTCCTTCGAATCGCGTGAGTTGGATCGCCCAGGTCAAGGTGGTGACGGGCGCGCCGATCCAAAAGCCGACCAGGCGGTACACCGGCACATCCGTCAACCCAGACAGTGCGGCGCCGAGCGCGAGGATTCCGATGAAGAACATCGACCATTCCGCCATTGAGGTGCGTTTGAAGCTCGGCTGGCGGTATGTGACAAAGCCAACCACTAATACAACGAGGATTGCGGAGGCGATCGCTGCGAAGATGCTCGCGCCAAGCATCATGTTCTTTTCGACGAGCAGTCGCGACACGATCGACGTACCCATGAGGCTGCCGCCCCATGCGGGGCCGGCCGGAGGAAGTTGGCGGAGCTTGTTCATCACCCCATGTATGGTAATCCCTTTTGTTGTACCTGGCCATTCGGCAGTTCGGGATACTCATCCTCTGGCACGCGCAGGATGTCGGCGACACTACCGATGTTATGTGAAGTTATGTGGTTTGTGTGGAGTTGTGTACTTTGTGTGGAGTTGTGTGGTTTGGGTGTTTTCCCACGTCAAACGGATACGATCCAAATCGCTACCGCCACTCTGGACACTAAAGTGCAGCGGCGCCGAAGAGCGAACCCACCGCAAAAGTCATCGCTAGGCCGAGTGTTCCACCGACGACGATGCGCAGAACCGGGCGGAGCACCGGGGAATCGCCAAGCTTTGCCGACAGTGCGCCGGTGAGTGCAAGCGCAACGAGCGTCACAGCGAAGATCGACACAATGCGGACGGACTCCGGCGCCAGTATCGCGGTCACAAATGGCAGCACCGCACCCAAGATGAACGACAGGAACGACGCGATACCGGCTGACCATGGATTGACCTGCTGGTGCTCCGCAAAGCCCATGGAGCGCTCCGAGTCGCGTTGCGACGACACCGAGACGTATTCGCCAAGCGCCATCGACACAGCACCACCAACGACGGCGGCCAAACCGGACATGGCAATCGTCGTCTGGTTCGCGGTCGCGCCCGCTACACCCACGACGACAGCCGCCGTGGAGACAATGCCGTCGTTCGCGCCAAGGACGGCCGCGCGGAGGCGGTTGAGCCGCTCGCTGGTGCCAGGCTCAACGTGCTGCATCGGGTGCAGGTCGTACACCACCGGGCAGTCGGCGGAGCAGTCATTGGGGCGTGCCATCAGATCAGTCATAGCGCCCACTATGAACCCATTGTTTTGCCTGCGCAAGCATGTATAGCCTGACCTTCCGCAGGTCAGGCTATACAAAGTTATCTAAGGCTTAGCGGAGAACGAGGCTATTTCAGCCACCATCGAGCCGCTGTTTTGCCTCTGATTTAGCAGTCGAAGTACATCTCGAATTCCTGCGGCGTTGGGCGGAGGCGCACCGGGGTGATCTCGTTGTCGTACTTCAGCTTGATGTAGGTCTCGATCAAGTCTTCGGTGAACACGTCGCCCTCGGTGAGGAAGTCATGGTCAGCCTCAAGCGCCTGCAGGGCAGCCTCAAGCGAGGTCGGTGCCTGCGGGATGTCCTTGGCCTCTTCTGGTGGCAGTTCGTAGAGGTCCTTGTCCACCGGGGCGTGCGGCTCGATGCGGTTCTTGATGCCGTCGATACCTGCCATGAGCATGGCTGCGAAGCCGAGGTAGGGGTTGCCCGACGGGTCCGGTGCGCGGAACTCGATGCGCTTCGCCTTCGGGTTCGCACCCGTGATCGGGATGCGGATGGCAGCGGAACGGTTGCGCTGGGAGTACACCAGGTTGATCGGGGCCTCGAAGCCCGGCACCAGGCGGTGGTAGGAGTTCAGCGTCGGGTTGGTGAAGGCGAGTACGGCACCTGCGTGCTCGAGCAGGCCGCCGATGTACCAGCGGGCGATGTCGGACAGGCCACCGTAGCCGGACTCGTCGTAAAACAGCGGCTCGCCGTCCTTCCACAGCGACTGGTGGGCGTGCATACCCGAGCCGTTGTCACCAGCGAGCGGCTTCGGCATGAACGTGACGGTCTTACCGAACTGGGTGGCAGTGTTCTTCACGATGTACTTGAAGTCCTGCAGATCATCCGCCGCATGCAGCAGGGTGTTGAAGCGGTAGTTGATCTCCTGCTGGCCGCCGTTGCCCACCTCGCGGTGGAAACGCTCGATCTCAAAACCGGATTCAGCCAGGTTGCGCACCATCGCGTCGCGCACCTCGACGGTCTTGTCGTGCGGCGGGACGGGGAAGTAGCCACCCTTCACACGGTTCTTGTAGCCCAGGTTCGGGCCGCCATCGACGTCAGCCTCGGCACCACGGTTCCACCAGCCTTCTTCCGCGTCGATCTCGTAGAACGCAGTATGGGCGTCCACCTCGTAGCGGATGGAGTCGAACAGGTAGAACTCGGCCTCGGCGCCGATCGAGCAGGTGTCTGCGATGCCGGTGGAGCGCAGGTACTCCTCGGCCTTCTTGGCTACGTTGCGCGGGTCGCGCGAGAACGGTTCGTGGGTGAACGGGTCGTTGACAAAAAACTTCACGTTTAGCGTCTTCGAGCCACGGAACTGGTCGAGCTTCGCGGTGGCCAGGTCCGGCATGAGCGTCATGTCGGACTCTTCGATCGTGGTGAAGCCGCGGATGGAGGAGCCGTCGAAAGCGAGGCCCTCTTCCATCACGTCTTCGTCGAACATGGAGGCCGGGATGGAGAAGTGGTGTTCGATGCCGGGCACGTCGGTGAAGCGCACGTCAACGAATTCCACCCCCTCGTCGACAATGAACTTTTTAACGTCTTCGATGTTGTCGAAGGACACGGGCGGTACTCCTCGTCGGTCGGCTGTCATAAGCGGTTACAAGTGTAGACCTGTACACCGCTAGGCTCATAGAGTATGGCTGCTAATCGACGACCTGACTGGCGCAACGGCCCAGAAATCCCTAATCAATTCAACGGCGAGGACCATCTGCCGTCCTATCCGGGGGAGTTCCTCGGCATGCCGGAGAAAGGTGCCGGCTCGCAAGCATCGGTGGCGCGACGCATGGGCGGGGTGCTCATCGACTGGACAATCTGCGCGATCGCTGCATCCCTGATCACCCAGAACACCTCAGCGTTGGGGGACAAGTACACGCTGACCTACCTGCTGTGGATCGTGCTGGGAATCCTGGGAGGCTGGTTGTTTGCCCGCACACCCGGTATGGCTGCACTCGGCATGGGGGTGGCGCGTGTAGACGAAGAAGCGCCGGTGGGACTGTGGCGCGCAGCGTTGCGCACCGTCCTCACCGGCTTCGTGTTGCCCGCAGCGCTTGTCGACGCCGACGGGCGCGGCATGCATGACCGCGCCACCACCACAACAGTGATCCGTTCCAGGTAGCGAGCGGATCACAGGGGGGATTCGGGGGTTACTTTCCGCCCTTGCGCTCTTGCATACGGCGCATCTTGCGGTTCATACCCGCCATGTTCTGTGCCTGCTTTGGCAGTGGACCACCCGGCAGGCCCGGCATCTGGCCGTTGCGTGCGCGTGAATCCATTGCGTCCAACTTCGCTGCGAGGTTGTATACCTCGTTCTTCTGGTAGTTCTTCGGCAGCTTCAGCAGGTGCTTCTGCAGATCGCGAGTGCGCACCTGGTCTTCGCCTTCACCGACATACACCTCGTAGATCGGTACACCAGCCAGCAGACGGTCGACGCGCTTGTGCTCCTTGGACATCAGGGCCTTCAAACGGTTCGGGTTACCCTCGCCGACCAGGACCACACCCGGGTTGCCCACCACGCGGTGGACGGTGTCCATGGAAGTATTCGCCTGCACGCCGGTCTTAGTCAGCCACACGATGCCCATCGTGTTGCGCATGTTCTCCAGTGTCCAGCCGGCAGCGCCTGGGGTGTCGCCGACCTCTTCGTACATGGAGCGCTCCAGGCGACGGGAGAAGACAAACATTGCCAGCACGGCACCCAGAACGAGGCCGAAGACGAGCCAGAGCCACTTCATGCCCCACCACAGGCCGAGGAGGAAGAATAGCAACCCGACGCCGAGCACACAGGCCAGCATGATCGGGATAAGCGCCTTGTCGCGCTTACGCTGAATATTAAACGCCTGGACGATTTGCCCGCGCGTTGCCTTGCTCTTCGCGCGCTTCGCCGCGCGCTGTTCCTGTTTCGCAGCCTTTGCGGCTGCCTTGTCCTGCGTCTTAGCCATGGCCAATACTGTATGCCACAGCTAAGACGCGGGCCAAAGACCCCTAGCGGGTCTCTACAGGGTGGTCCTCAGACGCGCCGTACTTCTTCAGCAGCGACGAGGCTTCCTGCGCGGTCTCACCCTGAGACGTTTCCGCGAGGTGCTTCAGGTTCTCCGGCAGTTCGAGCCCACGGTGCTTCATTGCTTCCACGTAGAGCTTGCCTGCACGGTAGGAGGAGCGGACCAGCGGGCCGGACATGACAGCGCCGAAGCCCATCTCGTAAGCAGCGTCGCGGTACTCGATGAACTCTTCCGGCTTCACCCAACGATCGATCGGGTGGTAGGTCGGGCCTGGGCGCAGGTACTGCGTAATGGTGATGATGTCGCAGCCGGCATCAACGAGGTCCTGCAGCGCCTCAAGGATCTCTTCACGGGTCTCGCCCATGCCGAGGATGAGGTTGGACTTGGTGATCAAACCGAAGTCACGTGCCTGGCGGATAACGTCCAGGGACCGCTCGTAACGGAACGCCGGACGGATGCGTTTGAAGATGCGCGGGACAGTCTCCAGGTTGTGGGCGAAGACCTCCGGGCGTGCCTCGAACACTTCCTGGAGCAGGTCCGGCTTGCCGGAGAAGTCCGGGGTGAGGTTTTCCACGCCCGTGTTTGGGTTGAGTTCGTGGATCTTGCGAACGACCTCTGCGTAGAGCCATGCGCCCTCGTCGTCGAGGTCGTCACGGGTCACGCCGGTGATGGTGGAGTAGTTCAGGTTGAGGCTCTTAACCTCTTCTGCCACGCGACGCGGTTCGTCGCGGTCCAACGGATCCGGTTTGCCGGAGGCGATGTCACAGAAATCGCAACGGCGCGAGCAACGCGATCCGCCGATGAGGAACGTTGCCTCACGCGATTCCCAGCACTCGTGAATATTGGGGCAGCCGGCTTCCTGGCACACGGTGTGCAGCCCCGCTCCCTTGACCTTTTGCTTCATGTCCTCGTATTCGGGACCGGTCTTTACAGAGTTGCGGATCCAGCGTGGTTTCTTCTCAATTGGTGTCTGCGAGTTGCGCGCCTCAACGCGCAGCAGCTTGCGTCCTTCTGGTGCTACAGTCACGCCCCCTACCGTACATGTTTTGTCAAACCCTTCGACGGGTCCGGCCGAGTGGCAAACGTATGGTCCGCTACCACCAGTTCACCAGCCAAAGCTCGCTTGAGTTCGTGCACGACAGGGCCAGCCATATCGGCAGGCGTGATGTCGCGTCCGAGTTCGAGCGACATGGTGGTCACGTCGGCGTCGTCGATACCGCAGGCGACGATGTGTTCGTAGTGTTCGAGCGTGTTATCGCAGTTCAGACTCAGCCCATGCATGGTCACCCCGCGGGTGATGCGGATGCCAAGTGCTGCGATCTTGCGCTCACGTGTCGAGGCCTCAGGGGAGGCCGCCTTGGTTTCAGCGGGTACCCAGACGCCCGAGCGGCCGTCGATACGCCCTGCGGTGGTCACCCCGGCTGCCCGCACGGTCTGAATGAGGGCTTCTTCGAGGCGGCGCACATAATCGACGACGTCTACCGGCTCGGCCAACTTAATAATCGGGTACACCACGAGTTGGCCTTCGCCGTGCCAGGTGATGCGACCGCCACGGTCCACCGTCACAACCGGGACGGGGTAGGAAGCATCCGGCATATCCTCCGGCTGGGTGCGCTTGCCGGCAGTGAATGTGGAGGGGTGCTCCAACACCAGGATGGTGTCGCCCACCTCATCCTTGGCGCGCTGCGCGGCAATCTCGGCCTGAAGATCCCAGGCCTGCTGATAATCCACGAGCCCCAGATCGCGCACGTCAATGGGCGAGTCTGAGGCTCGGATGGACTTCTCGGCGGGGAAAAACGGGTCACGTGGCGCAGTCATGCGCCCAACCCTAGTCCCCGGCAGAGATGTGTACTACACGCCGTTAGCGGCGCCGTACTCGTCGGCGGTCATGAGCGGGCCGACCTCTTCGACCTCAACCTCGTAGAGCCAGCCTTCGCCGTACGGGTCGTTGTTGATGGCCTCATACGCGCCGTCGATGTCCTCGTTGACAGCGGTGACCGTGCCGGTGACCGGGGAGTACAGATCAGAGACCGACTTGGTGGACTCGATCTCACCGCAGGTTTCGCCTGCGGTGACGGTGTCGCCGACCTGCGGCAGTTCCGCGAACACAACCTCACCGAGGCGGTCAGCAGCGACGTGGGTGATGCCCACGCGTACGGTCTGGCCAACGGCGGTGTCCGGGGTGGCGTTGATCCACTCGTGGTCCTCGGAGTAGTAGAAATCCTGCTTCAGAGCCATAGTTATGCGTCCTCTCGGGTGTAAAACGGGGTTGCTGCAATAGTAAACGGGTAGCGGCGTCCGCGGATATCAACTTCCACTTCGGTGCCCACTTCCGTGTGTGCCGGATCCACATGTGCGAGTGCGACCGGGTAGCCCAGCGTCGGCGAAGGCTGGCCAGAGGTGACCACGCCGATCTTGTCCTCAGTACCCGCCAGGTACACCTCGGCGCCCTGACGTGCGGCACGGCGCTGCTCAGACGTCAGACCAGCGATAACGACGCTTGGTTCACGACCAGTGAGCGCCTGCTTACCGACGAAGTCCGCCTCCTTCTTTGCAAACGCACGGCCCATCCCGGCCTCCACCGGGGTGATGTCGGTGGTCAATTCGTTGCCGTAGAGTGGCATGGATGCCTCGAGACGCAGCGAGTCACGTGCAGCCAAACCACACGGGGTACCGGAGCCGATGACGGCGTCCCACACGGCAACGGTGTCCTCGGCCGCGCAGAACAGTTCGAAGCCGTCCTCACCGGTGTAACCGGTGCGAGCGACAAACACGTCGATTGTCGCTTGGTTCGAGCGAAGCGAGAACCAAGCGCCGGAGTAGTACTCAAGCGCGCCAGCATCGCCGTCCAGGAGTGGGGTGAGCACCTCGAGGGAGCGCGGACCCTGGACGGCAACCAGGCCGGTGGCTTCGGAGTCGTTGCGCAGCTCGACGTCGAAGTCCCCCTTGCGTGCCTCGAACGCCGCCCATACGGCTGCGGTGTTGCCAGCATTGGGCACAACCATGAAGTGGTCGTCGTCGAAGCGGTAGGTGATCAAGTCGTCGAGGATGCCGCCGTTTTCATCGACAATCATCGAATACTTCGCCTTGCCCACCTTCAGGATGGACATGTTGGAGATCAACGCGTAGTCCAAAAACGCTGCAGCGTCGGGGCCCTTGACGTCAATTTCGCCCATGTGGGACAGGTCGAAAATGCCAACGTCGTTGCGCACCGCGCGGTGCTCTTCCAACTCGGAGGCGTACTTCAGCGGCATGGTCCAGCCACCGAAGTCGGTGAAGGAGGCGTTGAGCGCCTCGTGCTTAGCAAACAGGGGAGTCTGTGGCATGGGTGTTCTCCTTACTCCTAGTTGTCGGTGTCGTCGGTGATATCGAAGGCCTCCGGCGGCGGGCATGCGCATTGGAGGTTGCGGTCGCCGAATGCTTCGTCAACACGACGCACTGGCGGGAAGTACTTCTGGTGGACGAGACGATCCACCGGGTAGGCGGCCTGCTCACGGGTGAACTCGTACGGCCACTCGTCACGGGCCACGCTGTGCGCGGTGTACGGCGCGTTGTGGACCACGGACTTTTCGTACTCGATCTTGCCGTCAATGATCTCCTGGATCTCCGCACGGATGGAGCGCATTGCCTCGATGAAGCGGTCGATCTCAGCCAGGTCCTCGGACTCGGTCGGCTCCACCATGAGCGTGCCCGCAACCGGGAATGCCAGGGTGGGGGCGTGGAAGCCGTAGTCCACCAGACGCTTGGCCACATCGGCGGCGGTCACACCGGACTGATCAGTGAGTTCGCGCAGATCCAGGATGCACTCGTGGCCGACAAGACCGTTGTTGCCGGTGTAGAGGACCGGGAAGGAGTCGTTGAGTTCCTTCGCAATGTAGTTCGCGTTCAGCACCGCGTGCGCCGTGGCACTGCGCAGTCCTTCCGCACCGGACATGGCGATGTACGACCAGGAAATCGGCAGCACACCAGCCGAGCCAAACAGGGTGGAGGCCACCGGCACGCCAGCCGAGCCGTCGATCTCCGCAGCGGCCTGCTCTAGCGGCACGTTCGGGTTGGACGGCAAGAACGGGATGAGGTGCTCGGCCACACCGATCGGGCCAACACCCGGACCACCGCCACCGTGCGGGATGGTGAACGTCTTGTGCAGGTTCAGGTGAGACACGTCGCCGCCGAAGTCACCCGGGCGGGCGATGCCGGTCAGGGCGTTCATGTTCGCGCCGTCGATGTAGACCTGGCCGCCAGCCGCATGCACCTTGTCACAGACCACGCGCACGTCTTCCTCGTACACGCCGTGCGTGGAGGGGTAGGTGAGCATGATCGCTGCGACGTGGCCTTCGTGCTTGGCCAGCTTCTCGTCCAAGTCGTTGATGTCGATGGAACCATCGGCAGCAGTCTTGACGACGACCACCCGCAGGTTCGCCAGCGTCGCCGACGCGGCATTCGTACCGTGCGCCGACGCCGGAATCAGGCAGATGTCGCGCTCGGTGTCGCCGTTGGCCACGTGGTAGCGACGGATTGCCAACAAGCCCGCCAACTCGCCGTTCGCACCGGAGTTCGGCTGGACGGACACCTCGGCGTAGCCGGTGATTTCGACCAGCCAGGAGCGGATTTCGTCGATAAGTTCGCGCCATCCCTCGGTGTACTCGTCCGGGGTGAAGGGGTGCACGTTGGCAAAATCAGGCCAGGTAATCGCCTCAAGGCCCGCGGTCGGGTTGAGCTTCATCGTGCAGGAACCCAGCGGGATCATCGTGCGGTCCAGCGCCAGGTCCTTGTCGCCGAGTTCGCGGATGTAGCGCATCATCTGGGTCTCAGAGTGGATGCGGTTAAACGTCTCGTGGGTGAGGAACTCGGTCTTGCGCACAAGTGCCGCAGGGATACGAGACTCGCCGGTCGCAGCATCCGCGCCGAAGCCGGCCAGCAGCGCCGAAACATCCGCATCCGTGGTGTCCTCGCCGAAGGACACGCCGACAGTCTTGTCGTCGATCGCGCGAACGAGGTAGCCTGCCTGCGCAAACTTATCGACGACACCACGCGCCCCCTCAACTTCCACCGCAACAGTGTCGAAGAACTCGGCGTGCTTGACCTTCACGCCAGCCTTCTCAAGAGCGGCAGCAAAATCCGTCGCGCGCTGGTGGATCGTGCCGGCGATCTCCGTCAGCCCGTCCGGGCCGTGGTAGACCGCGTACATCGACGCGGTGACCGCAAGCAGTGCCTGAGCGGTACAGATGTTGGACGTCGCACGCTCACGACGAATGTGCTGCTCACGCGTCTGCAACGCCAGGCGGTATGCGGGGTAGCCCTCCGCATCCTTGGACACGCCAACGAGGCGGCCTGGCATCTGACGCTGCAACTTCTCACGCACAGCCATGTAGGCGGCGTGCGGGCCACCGTAGAACAGCGGCACACCAAGACGCTGCGTGGTGCCGATTGCGATATCCGCACCGAACTCACCAGGGGACTCCAACAGCGTCAGCGCAAGGATGTCCGCGTCAACCGCAACCAGGCCGCCACGCTCGTGGATCGCCTCGATCACCGGACGCGGATCCGCAACGTCGCCCTCGGTACCCGGGTAGGCAAACACCGCGCCCACCAGGTCCTCGCCGACAACACCCTCGGTGAGGTCAACAACCTCAACCTCAAGATCAATCGCACGGGCGCGCTCTGCAGCCACGTTGATCACCTGCGGATGCAAACGAGCATCCAACAGCACACGGCGACCCTTCTTCACCACACGAGCCATCAGGCCAACTGCTTCCGCGGCGGCCGAGGCTTCGTCGAGAAGCGAAGCGTTCGCAATATCCAAACCAGTCAGATCCTGCACCATGGTCTGGAAATTCAGCAGCGCCTCCAGGCGGCCCTGAGAGATTTCCGGCTGATACGGGGTATACGCGGTATACCAGCCAGCATCCTCCACCACACCACGACGAATCACCGGTGGCGTGAGAGTCGAGTTAAAGCCCTGGCCATAGAACGCGCGCAAGACCTTGTTCTTGCCAGCCAACTCACGCAGTCGAGCCTGAGCCTCGTATTCCGTAAGCGCATCCGGCAGATCAAGCGGCTGCTCAGCCAGGATCCCGCCTGGCACCGCTGCAGCAATCAGCGCATCGATACTTTCGTAACCCAGCGCGTCCAGCAATTGCTGCTGTTCATCCTGGTTTGGGCCAATATGACGGGAAATGTAATCCAACTGAAGGCTCCTTATCTCGGGGCGTACGAGCACGCCCAAGCATAGCGGGCAAACACGTCCGTGACACCCACCAATAAGACAAAGCGGTCTACCAGGGTTTTAGAACTCCCTCACGTCCGCTGCACCAAACAACCACGTCACCGCAATCGCGCCGGGATCCGGCACGTCCTTTGCGCTTTCTCCCAGGTAGGAGGCCCGGCCCTTCTTCGCCTGCATACCGCGGGTGGACTTTGCGCCCTCGACGGCAGCTGCAAATACGTGCTCAAGAACGTCCTCCACAGTGGCAGCGCCATCGAGCGATTCGGTGGCCTTTGCGGCGGGCACGAGCGCGTCGATAAGCGTGTTGTCGCCCTCCTTCGCGCCACCGAGCTCAGTAATGGCAGTCACGCCGCTCTGCAGCCCCTCAGCCAGTGCTGTTCCGAATGCCTGGCCGTCCGCGTCCCGCGAATCCACATTGGCGCGCTCAAACACGTCAGCCATCTCGCGGAAGAACGTGCCAAGCACCGCACCGGAGGTACCACCCGCGCGAACCAACATCCGGTGGGCAAAGAAGTTCAGCACCTCAGGGTCGTTGCCCCGAATCGGGGTAGCCACGTCACCGAAGGCCGCCTCCATGTTCTGGCCAAAGTCGCCATCGCCGGCCTCGCGGTCTAGCGCCGTCAGGTCGTCGTAGGCAGCTGCGAGGCGATCCACAAAGGCCGAAAGCCACACGTTTGCCTCGCCACTGTCTGGCTGCTGTTCGTCGTCCGTCATCGTGGCGTCGGAATACTGCGGGTCACGGACCAAATCAGGCCAGGCTGGTGCCTGGGTTTCCGCGTCGAGCAGGCTGATGAGCTCGTCGTCAAGCGCCGTGACTGTAAGCGAAATACCAGCCATGTTCAACGACGTCACTAGCGAGCCACGCATTCCGCGACGCACCGTCACGCCACGATCCGACAGCTGTTTGAGCGCCTCGCCGAAGACCAGATCGAGCTCCAGCTCGCTTGTGCCACCCAGGCCGTTGACAAAGAGCATGGCATCACCCACCGCAACACCACTGTCCTTGAGCGAAGCCAGCACCGCATCGAGTAACTCCTCAACCAGCGCCTGCGCCGACGGCTTCGAATCTGCCTGATCACGACGCTCCACACCCGGCTCACCGTGAATACCAACACCGACCTCAATCTGGCCCTCCTCCAGATCAAACGTTGCACGGTCGCTGGTCGGGGAGTGGCCAGGCTGCAGCGCCACCGCCATGCTTCGCGACTGATCCGCCGCCCGCTGCGCAACCTTCGCAACTGCGTCGAGGTCGTCGCCACGAGCCGCTGCAGCGCCCGCAATCTTCTCGACGATCACCGTCGCCCCCGTACCCCGCCTCCCCGGCGAGTCATCGTTATCGATCTCAGTGGCCACATCGTCAGCCACCAACACCTGCTTCACCTCCGCATCGGCGTGGTTGCCCGCCACGGTGAAGTTCATGACGTCGCCCGTGTAGTTCTTCACCACATGCACAACACCACGGCCACGATCTGCCCACTCCGTTGCCGCGCCAATCTGCACCGCGTTCGGGGACGTAAACAGCAGCCCCGGGCAAGCCGCGTCCAGCATCCCCTCGCCGACGAACCCGGCGTGCATCGGCTCGTGGCCCGACCCGCCGCCGGAGATGACGGCGACGCGGGCGGGGGAGTCGTCGTCACGCAAAAGCCCCACGAACCCCTCGTTGTGCCACTCCGCAAAAGGATGCGCGGCCACAAGGCCGCCGAGTGCCTCGCGCATGAAATGTTCAGTGTTGTTGCGGAAAGATTTAAACGTGCCAGTCATAGGCGCCAGTGTAAACAAAAAACAAAGCCCGGCACTGACGCAAATCAGTGCCGGGCTTTCGCCTGCTAGAGGTTAGATATCGAGGTCAGCCTCGAAGTCACCCTCCTCGATGCGGTCCTTGATGGTCGTGACGAAACGACCAGCGTCCGCACCGTCGATCAGCTGGTGATCGTAGGTGAACGGCAGGTAGCACATCTGACGGATCGCGATGGAGTCAATGCCATCCTCGGTCACGATGACCGGGCGCTTCTCAATCGCAGCCGTACCCAGAATGCCAGCCTGCGGCGGGGTCAGCACCGGAGTATCCAGCAGCGCACCCTCGGAACCAATGTTGGTCACCGTGAAGGTTGCGCCAGACAGGTCGTCCGGACGCAGCTTCTTGTTGCGTGCGCGCTCGGCCAGGTCGGTGATCGCCTTCGCAATCTCCGCAAGGTTCTTCTTCTGCGCCTGCTTGATCACCGGCACCAACAGACCCATCGGGGTATCAACAGCGATACCGATGTTGACGTCCTCGTGGTAGGTGATCTCCTTCGCATCCGCGTCGTAGGAAGCGTTCACGTTCGGGTGGGACACAAGCGCCTCTGCCGTGGCCTTGATGAAGAAGGCCAGGTACGTGATGTTTGCGCCATGCTTCTCGACGAACGCCGGCTTCACCTTCTTGCGCAGCTCCGCCACACGGGTGACGTCGACTTCCTGCACGTGGGTGAGCTGAGCAGTGGTCTGCAGCGACTCGACCATCTTCGCAGCGGTGATCTCGCGGATGCGGTTCACACGCTGGGTGGTGCCGATGAGCTCCGCCTTCGCCGGATCCACAGACTTGGTGGACCAGTTCGCACGCTCGCCCTTCGGCTGCTGCGTCTGCTCCTTCGTCGCAGACGCAGCGGTGGTGCCCTCAGCCTTGCCGCCCTCGGCAGCAGCCAGAACATCCTGCTTACGGATGCGGCCACCAACACCGGTGCCCTCAACCGTGTTCAGATCAACGCCGTGCTTCTCAGCCAGCTTGCGCACCAGCGGGGTGACGTACGGGACGTTGTCGCCGTTGTTCACCTTCGCGGAAGCGTTCTTGGAGTCGGTGGAAGCAGCCTTCGGAGCCTCCTGCTTCGGCTCTTCCTTCGGCTCCGGCTTCTTCTCTTCAGCCTTCTCTTCAGCCTTCTCCTCGGCCTTTTCTTCAGCCTCTTCGACCTCGTCCTCGGCCTCGTCGGCGGAGTCGTCGGAAGCAGCAGCGGCGTCAGCGTCGCCGATGATCACGATCACGTCGCCCACCTCAACGGTGTCGTCCTCTTCAGCGAGGATCTCGATGATGGTGCCAGCAACCGGGGACGGGATCTCGGTGTCGACCTTGTCAGTGGAGACCTCGAGCAGCGGCTCGTCGACCTCGACCGTGTCACCGACTTCCTTCAGCCAGGTGGTGATGGTGCCTTCGGTGACGGACTCGCCGAGCTCCGGCATCTCAACCTTGGTGCCCTCACCAGAGGACTGCTTCGGAGCAGCCTTCTTCTCTTCCTTCGGCTCCTCTTCCTTAGCCGGTGCTTCTTCTTCGGCCTCAGCCTCTGCCTCAGCCTCGTCGGCGTCGCCGGAGGAAGCAGCAGCGTTAGCGTCACCGATGCGGGCGATGACATCGCCGACCTCAACGGTGTCGTCTTCCTGCGCCAGGACCTCGATCAGGGTGCCAGCAACCGGGGACGGGATTTCGGTGTCGACCTTGTCAGTGGAGACCTCGAGCAGCGGCTCGTCGACCTCAACCTCGTCGCCGACTTCCTTCAGCCACGTAGTGATGGTGCCCTCAGTGACGGACTCACCGAGCTCCGGCATCTCAACATCGGTAGCGGAACCGGAAGCCTGCTTCGGAGCAGCCTTCTTCTCTTCCTTCGGCTCCTCAGCCGGCTCTTTGTCCTTCGCCTCTTCCTTGGCGTCGGCGGAGTCGTCGGACTTGTCGTCGCCGGCCGGGGTTTCGCCCTCGTCGCCAATAATCGCGATGACGTCGCCGATCTCGACGGTGTCGTCCTCCTCAGCCTTGATCTCCAGGATCACACCAGCGACAGGGGAGGGGATCTCGGTGTCGACCTTGTCAGTGGAGACCT